>JANNDQ010000273.1:0-4464 GCA_031387965.1 Chamaesiphon sp. OTE_75_metabat_567 | reverse complement strand
CGATGCAGATTTTAGATTGATTCAACCACCTTACAAACAGCCAGCCGAAACTGAATTTGATGATGATCTAGAGTCAGTAGATTTTGATAACGCAGAAGTAGATGAAGTAGACGAAGATGAAGATTTTGATTCAGCGAAGCCAACATCTGCTCAGCCATTTAGATCTTCAACTGATCTAGACGATGAAGATTGGGGATTTGATTTCGATCGTTCAGATGCTCCAATTGGGCGAAATTGAGATCGATCATCATTATTTTACAACTAACTTTCAACTTAATTGTAAATATGATTATAATTAAGTGCATAATGGACTAATATAAGGTCAGCTTTGTCGTGGCTAATACATGAACTAAGCTGTAGATCTTGCCAAAAACATCCGCCATATCCACTCATCAAACCATGTCTAAAGTCGATTCCGTAGCAGCATCAACCACCCCGACAGCGCCACTTACTGGAAAAGCTCTACTTCAAAAAGTCAAAGAACTTTCGCATCTCGCTAAACGTGAAACTGCTACACAGTGTGGCTATGTGAAAACTACCAAAGCAGGTGTTACCCGCACCGATCTCTCTGGATTTTATGATGCTGTGCTCACAGCAAAAGGAGTCAAACTAGATGAATCTAGCAGAGATAATCGTGGTAAAACTGCTACATACAAAGCAACTGTTCACAAGAATGGTCAATTGTTGATTGGTGCTGCTTACACCAAAGAAATGGGCTTAAAAGAGGGCGATACTTTTAGTATCAAACTAGGCTACAAGCATATCCACTTAGTTCAAGACAGCTAGATCAGGCTTTAGAGGGTGTTTGAAAAGTCAAATTTGTTACGCCTAAACTCTAGAGAATCCCCCTAGCCCCCTTAAAAAGGGGAACCGGATTCTTAGTCCCCCTTTTTAAGGGGGATTTAGCGGCGTTTTTATTCGGGGGGAACCCCCGAATAAGAAAACGACAAGACAGGGGGATTCAGACCAACTACGGGTGTCAAAAATAACTTTTCAAACAGCCTCTTAGACTTTAGGAAAATACCCATTGTCAAAATTTGAATGTCATCATAAAAGTTTAAAGTATTAACGCTGCTGAAGGTATCCAAACATACTGATTGTTGAAAAATAAAAGCCGTGGCATTTGCCACGGCTTTTATTTTGTCTGGCTAAATGGATTTAAGTACTAATTACAAGATGACTGGTAACAAAACTGACAACTTCAGATAGTCCCGTGCCAGTTTTGAGATTGGTAAACAGAAATGGTTTACTGCCGCGCATTTTGATACTATCCCGTTCCATAATGCCGAGATCAGCCCCAACGAACTCAGCAAGATCAATCTTATTGATCACTAATAAATCCGACTTAGTAATACCTGGGCCACCCTTGCGGGGAATTTTATCACCACCAGCGACATCGATCGTATAAATAGTTAAATCTACTAGTTCAGGACTAAAGGTAGCTGCAAGATTGTCGCCACCACTTTCGAGAAAGACAATATCTAGATCGGTAAATTGTTGCTCCAATTGTTCAATCGCCGCAATATTCATCGAAGCATCTTCTCGAATTGCCGTATGGGGACAGCCCCCAGTTTCGACTCCGATAATTCGCTCTGGTGCTAAGGCTTTACTATTAACTAGAAATTGAGCATCCTCTTGAGTATAGATATCATTGGTTACTACCGCCAACTGATATCGATCGCGCAATTGCTTACACAATCCATCCAGCAACGCAGTTTTACCCGAACCAACAGGGCCAGCAATGCCAACACGGAGAGGAGTCATAATTAGGTATTAGGCTTTAGGTATGAGGATTGTAAGGATTAGGAGATCACGTAGATCACGTAGGGTGGGCACTGCCCACCAGCTAGGTTTTAGACTTATTAGGCTTTAAGGAATGAGCAGGTTTTTAGCCTAAAGCCTAAAGCCTCGTGATAAAGCCTCACTACTGCTGTTGCTCACAGTCTTCTTCAGTACAGGATACCGTAATTTGGCCGATCGCGGCTCGACCGTCATACTTTTGAGTCTTGAGATACTCGTCGTTACTTTCGGGATAGTTTCCCGCAAAGGATTGTTTTCCTGCTGGTTTGGGACGAAAGGCAATCCCATTCGGATGTTCGGAAAAATTGATAAATTCCCGCGACTCATTTTCTTTGCTCAATGATAGAGTCGCACCGCCATAAACTGAGGCGGCTTGCTTAATCGAAGTACCTGGGCCAACACCCTGTTCTGTCCGATAGTTGGGATTGTCCGTCATCAGATGTTTAATCCGATCGGTATCGGTAAACTGAGTGCCAGTAGGATAAGGAATATAATACTGTACCTTGCCTGCTTTCGTCACGGCGATCGCATCAAATCCCTCAATAAAACTAGGCTTGATTGGAAATTCAAATCCTGTGCCCGTCTGTTGTTTTAACTCTTTTAAGGTCATGCCAATTTTGGCAGTACCAATCCCGACAGGCGTAATTTGCTGCGCTGGATCTGTGGGGATATTCAGCTTTGAAATCGGTTCGGGCTTGGGGTTTACGGCGATTTTAACAGGTGCTGGCGCGACGGGAATCTTAATTGGCGCAGGCAGTGGATAGAGCTGTTCGGGCAGGGCTGCGATGGTTGGAGACGGCTTGGGATCTGGCTTGAGATCAGATATCTTGACCCGGACAGGTGGAACGATCACCGGAGGTAACGAGGGCATAGGCTCAGTAATCGGCGCTGGAGTTGTAGGCGTGACAATGGGGGTGGGCGTGACGACAGCAGTTGGCTCGTCTTCTTGTCCACAAGCAGTCACTAAAACCATCGCCAACAGACAGAGGCTAAGGTGAATTTGTCGTTTCATCTCTACTACTCAAACAGCCTAATTACAAGACACTATTACAATCTAATTCTACCTCTAGTCAGTAACTGATAGCCACTGGCAAATGCTACCATCGAGACACAAAATGTCCAGAGACTAGTAGGCTGCAAGATCACGCCACCATTAACAAAAACAAGGATAATACCTAAGGCGATCAATAGCCACCCAAAGTTCCCCATTTCCCGCCGCCAAAATGTCAATGAGCCAATTCCCGCAAGTAATGCCAGTACAGATCCAGTTGCTGCTGTTTTTTGCCACCAGCTATAGTAGTAGTGGGTGGTAAAAATGATATTTTGACCGAGAAAATAAACGCTAGCGATAATTAGGGCGAGACCAACGATAGTGGACATAAAAATCCTCAAATTAAATGATAGGGCGGTTGAGATCTAGAGTACCCAAATCTTCACGATCGATTATGATTCTGACTTATGCCAGTTAAATTAGTGCTAGTAGTTACTACCGTCTTGAGCTTGCTGATTTTGGAAAATAAGTTTCCATTCTTTACATTTCAAAATTCTCTAAAATCTAGAATCATCAATAATTTCGGATTAGGGGCAATTAACTCGATCGTTTCCAGTTTGTTTACGATCGCAGTTGCTCACTATATTTCCTCAGATAGCGCTCATGTTGGTATCGTTGCGATGATTCCATTCCCCGTCATGGGGGGAATTGTCTCGTTTATCATCCTCGATCTTTACATGTATTTTTGGCATCGACTGATGCACAAGTTACCCCTAGCCTGGAGATTTCACCGAATTCATCATCTGGATCGATCGATGAATGTATCGACTGCCTATCGATTTCACCCGATTGAGATTATCAGTTCGAGTGTGCCTAAATTAGTTTTAATTTGGTGGTTGGGAATTTCTAGTGATTTTGTGTTGATTTACGAGCTGGTATTTACAGTAGTGGTAGCTCTACATCATAGTAATTTGCGGATACCTGAATCGATCGATCGATTACTTGCGTGGGTGATACTGACTCCAAACTATCACCGGATTCATCATTCCCAAATCGTCACCGAAACCAATTCTAATTATGGCAGTGTCTCGATCTGGTGGGATCGAATTTTTGGCACTTACCGTTCACGTCATGATGTCGATCACATTCAACTCGGTGTTAATGATGAAACTAGAGAATTAAACATCTGGCAATCTTTGACACAACCTTTCACCGGAACCTTCTCGCTCAAACCTAGAGCCTAAAACCAAATACCTAAAGCCTAAAGCCCAAAGCCTAAAGCCTCATTTAATGCTAGTCTAATGAATAATTCTGATGTGTATCTAGACCATGACTACTTCTGAGACATCAACTAATCAACCTGCATCAGTATCGCTAGATCTCGATCGAGCTAAAGCGAGTTTGCAGCAGAGTTTGTCTCGATATGCAGAATCTAAAGTCGGGGAAATTTCGCCCAGCTTACAGAGTGATTTAGACACCTTAGCGCAGACTTTAGCTAAACTAGAGCAGACTAATTATAAAATTGCGGTGTTTGGATTGGTTAGTCGGGGTAAGTCAGCAGTTATTAACGCCTTAATGGGGGAAAAAGTTTTAGAAACGGGACCATTAAACGGGGTGACGCGGTTTCCGCGATCGATCCGCTGGTCGCCGGATGGTATCATTCAAGTTGATTT
>JANNDQ010000258.1:0-7519 GCA_031387965.1 Chamaesiphon sp. OTE_75_metabat_567 | reverse complement strand
CTCATCCGCCAACCAACCAGGCTCAGGATTGAGCGGATCTGAGGACTCATAAATCACCCTCGATCGCATTAAAGCACCGATATCGTGTCCAGGACTCACCAACCGCAATCGCACGTCTAGAGACGTTCCAGGCACCGCAGCCGACATCAATAAAACTCGCGGACTATGATCAAATAAATCCCCCTCCTGCACCAACTCACCATTAACAAATACCTGCGCTAGCTCCGCCCACCAAGTGAAAGCCAGGCGACAGGATAAATTAGTAATGGGATAGCCTTGTATATCAGTTGGGATTACCAACTGTTGTGCCAGCCAGATCTCCTGTCGCCCACGCTCCCAGCCAATCTGTCCTTTCTCATTCAAGCTAGCCAGATCCCATTGACTAGTATCGGCAACGTGCGATCGAGCACCCAAATACATCCGCCAATCAGTTAGAATATCAACCTGACTCAAACGCCGTAATCGCTCAAGGGCAATCTCAATCAAAGACATCAAATTCTGGTCGGAGTCATTCATCTGGTTCGCTAAAATAGATAATCTAACCCTGCGAAGGGCGTAATGAATCACCCAATTATGACCGATCCTGACTCACTCAAACTCTTGCTAGATGCGATCGCGCAAGCCGATTCATCGGCGCGGATGATCACCGCTGTCGAGCAGCTAGCCGAAGCGCGTCTAGTAGCTGCTGTCCCCAATCTCATTGCGGTGCTGGGTTATAACAATCCTGGTGCAGCAGTAGCAGCAGTCGCAGGGCTTATTGACATCGGGAAACCTGCTGTCAAACCTCTACTAGAATTATTGGATGGATATAACTATGGCGCGAGAGCTTGGGGACTGCGGGCACTAGCTGGAATTGGCGATCCGCAAGGGCTGGATCTATTACTAGATGCGGCACAGAATGACTTTGCGCTGAGTGTCAGACGAGCAGCAGCGAGAGGATTGGGGACAATTAACTGGGATGAATTGCCTGAAGATGTGATTGAACCTGCTCAAATTAGAGTAATTGAGGCATTAACAATCATATCTCAAGATCATGAGTGGGTGGTCAGATATGCAGCGATTACTGGATTACAGTCGCTGGCGATCGCCTGTATTATTGGTAAGTCGGATCTCACCCGCCAGATCTTGGCACATTTCGATCGATTGGCAGATATTGACGATAATTTAGCCGTGATTGCCCGAATTTGGCTAGCCCAAAAAGAGATTCAGACGCACATCACCGCAGTCTTGAACGAGCAACCACAGCTAGAACCAGCTATTTCGATTGATTGGCAGACAACACTGGCAAAACTCTATGCCCGCAAACGTCAAGAGCAGCCGCGTCCAGAAGGTGATCCGTATAAGTTTCGGGAAGTAGCTGCGGCGATTTTTAGCGGTAGGTAGCTTGATTACATATTCTGCGGGAGACACCCCAATCAATGATTACTAATAGGTAATCTCGCAATGAATATCCGACACGCTCAAGTGCCATTTTATCTCTATCTTGGCGGTGGCATCGTTTTCATCTTTTTGGCAATCCTCCTCAAACCATTCACAGTGATTAATGCTGGTGAACGTGGCGTGATTATGCACTTTGGGGAGGTTCAAAATGAGATCCTAAATGAAGGGCTACATCCAATTTTACCAATCTACACGCGGATCAAGAAGATGAGTGTCCGCGTCAGAAAAGTAGATGTTGCGACTAAAGTTGGCACCAAAGATCTTCAAACATTGGATCTAACAACATCGATCAATTGGCATGTTGAAGCCGATCGAGTTAATCGAGTTTATCAGCAAATTGGTGATGAGCGTCAGATTGCTGAAACAATTGTGATCCCAGCAGTTTCGGAAATTCTCAAAGCATCTACACCCCAACGCACCGCCGAAGAAATTCTCAAACAGCGGAGTGATCTGAAACAAGAAATTGAGAAGACACTCAAATCAAGACTGATAAAGTATGGACTGCAAATCGATGATGTCTCTTTAACTAAGATTGGATTTTCGCCAGAATTTACTAGATCGATCGAACTAAAACAAATTGCCGAACAGGATGCAAAAAAAGCAGAGTATGAAGCGCTCAAAGCTGCCAAACAAGCAGAAGCCGAAGTGAATAGAGCAAAAGGCACTGCTGAAGCCCAAAAACTGCTCAAACAAAGTTTAAATCGAGATTTACTCCAAAAACAAGCGATCGAAAAGTGGGATGGCAAATTTCCAACTGTCATGGGCGGAAATGGTGCATTACCATTAATAAATATTACACCACCAACTAATTAATCTGAACTTATGATAAGCCAGATGCTAAAGTAAAATAAAGTCTCTCTAGTATTGTTCTCATCAATATCTTTTCCTAAAGCCTAAAGCCTAAAGCCTAAAGCCTAAAGCCTGACTTTCACAAGAGGTTTAATCTATCCACTATTCACTATCCACTAAAACCAATCTTTCCAACCACCATAATATCCCCCAGACAATTGGGACAGTAGCTGCTAAACCGAGCCAAAAACTGTGAACAAATTGAGGAGATTGATCGAGTGCCCAACCACCTAATGGTGGACCGATTGCGTAGCCTGCTGCCCAACAGAGCGAATTAAGTGATGTGTAGACACCGCGCAAATCTGGCGGGGCAAGATCGGCAATCAGCGCGGAAGCGGTGGGCGTATACGCAACGATTGCCAGGGCAAATAATCCCAAGCCTAAACTCGCCCACAGCAGCTGATAACTGTTACTAATTCCCGTCATCGGAATACAAACAAAACCGAGTAGCCAAAATCCTCCAGAAATCATCAAAGATTTTGCGTGACTGAATCGACGTAGTAATTTGAGCATCGGCAACTGACAGGCGATCGTCATCAGCAGATGTCCAGTAAATAGCGTACTAATTACGCCTGGATTGAAGCCCTTGGCATTAGGTTGAGGAACAAATCCACTAAAATATAATGGCAGAGTAGTTTGGGTTTGAGAAATATAAATAGTCAGAATAATATTGACGATTATATAAACTAACAAACGTTTATCTCTTAGTGCTTTGGGATAACCACCCGCAAATTGTTGAGATGTTTTTTCAGATTTTAATGTCTCTTGAATACTGAAGGCAATCGTCAAAAAGAAGCAGCAAAAAGAAATCCCATCGATAATAAATAGATTGCGGTATCCACCAGTTGAACTAATTAATAAACCGCCCGCAATAATCCCTAATCCCATCCCCAAATTGTCTGCCAATCTGGTAATTGCATAAGCAAATCTCCGCTCCTCCCCCATCGTCAGATCCGCAACAATTGCTTCATTTGCAGGCCAATATAAACCTAGCCCAAATCCCTGCACCAGACAACCAATAATCAGCGTCAGAAAATTATTAGTAACAGCAAAGATGCCACAGGCGATCGCTAGTACCACCGTCGATAATAATAATACTGGTTTTCGTCCCCACCGATCGGCATACGTGCCACTAATTAGCCGTCCAGCCACACCAGAAATTGAGGCACTACCTAGCGCCAATCCCACAGATGTAGCTGACAAGCCCACTTTCTGAACAAAGAAGATCGGAGCATAAAAGATGGTAAATCCACTCCCAATTTCTGATAGCAACCTGCCCAAAGCGAGAATCCAAATCTGTCGAGGTAGCTTGGACATATCAAAAATTGAGACGATAGAAAGTCTGAGTATACTGACACTCTATCACTCTACTCAGATTTCTGGGTTGCCGTAATTAGCCTTGAGTACCCAAAATATCCATGCGGACAATACCGACACCATCAGCTTTAATCCCGATTGCTTCAGCTGCACCAGCGGAGATATCTACAATTCGCTGACTACGGAAGGGGCCGCGATCATTAATTCGCACTACAACTGCTTTACCCGTTTTGAGGCTAGTAATCCGCACTTTAGTACCGAAAGGGAGAGTTCGATGTGCTGCTGTTAAGCCATTTGGGTTGTATTTTTCGCCATTAGCGGTCTTAGATCCAGCTTCACTACCATACCAGGATGCTTGTCCAGTTTGGGTCGCAACAATTTGATCTAGGGCTGGTTTGACGGTTGCTGAGGGCTGTTCGATCTTGGGAGTAGCTGGATCAGCTGGTTGCTTGGGGCGTTCGATCGGAATAGCGATACTTGGCTCTGGCGCAACGATCGTGTCGCCAACTTGAGCGATGGCAGTAGCTACGATCTGTTTTGCTGGCTCGTGGTTGAAGATGAATACGGGCGCACCTGCTTCAAAGCCTGGTAAATCCGATCGATCTTTGGGACGACTAATCGTCGGGGTAGCTTGCGGTGCTGAATTAAGCGGAGGCTTATTGATGGTTGTACTATCAACAGCAGTCATCTTTGAACTCTTGTCTATACTTACCCCTGAATCTTGGGGTTGCCAGATATGGGGAATCTGAGCTGCGGCGGTAGCAGATGCGGCGATCTGCGTTGGTGCTTGACTACCGCGCACGACTGAAATTTGTGCAGTAGTTGCCTGAGCTATAAATGTCCGTGGTTTTGGAGTCTGGGCTGTCAACGATGGTAGCGGTGCTACGGGGTTAACTGGAATGATGTTTGTCTGACTGGGGTCTGCCGACACCACTGACTCAGTAGGTGGGAAATTTGGGGTGGCAGCAGGTGCCGTAGAGCGAATCAGTTCGACTGGAGATAGGGAGGATATTTTCTTGCGGGGTGATACTTTCGCAATTCGCCGCTGTTTGAATGCTGCTTGCGCTTGCTTGCCACTCAGTGGTGTGATGATCGGTAGCTTCGTGACTTGAGGAACTAGTTGAGTATTGACTGGGAGTACGGCATCAGTTTGCAGTTCCGTTACTCGCAGGGGTGTAATCTTAGGCAGTGATAGATAGTTATCTCCAGATCCCGCGATTGGCGATGATGTGCTGGCAGATACGGCACTAAGGGGGAATCCTAAAGCAGTCAAAGCTACTGTAGTTAGACAAATCCAACGATGTTGATGCATATTCCTTTGAGGAGAAACGATATTAATTCACGTAAGGCTAACTCAAGAAACTGCTTTAGCGTTGGCTCTGCTTTCCTGCTGGAAAATTGCCAACCATCAGGGTAATGTCAGTTCAGAAGCTTAGAGATCTGAGTGATTAAGACTAAATGTAAGTCAATTTACGATCTAGCCTCATCACTATACCTGCCTGAGCAGCGGAAACAGCCTTGCCTTTAGCACAATGACTGCTTCACACTACTTACGTCTAATCATAGTTTACCCTCAAAACCGCCATCACTCTCGCAAGTGGGACGCGAATTACGATCGACTAGCGATTGCGACGACCTTGACGACGACTTTCGCCACCACCGATCACTTCCATTTGGACAGTGCCAACACCAGTACGGTGTAAGCCGATCGCTCTGGCAGCACCAACGGATAGATCGATGATTCTACCGCCAATGAAGGGACCGCGATCATTGATGCGGACGACTACCGATTTGCCAGTATTTGGGCTAGTAACGCGGACTCTAGTACCGAAAGGCAATGTCCGGTGAGCGGCAGTCAGTCCACCTGGATTGTATCTCTCACCGTTAGCAGTCAGGGGGCCGCCTTCACCTGGATTGTTGCCGTAGAAGGAAGCTTGTCCAACGGATTGAGCGATTAATTGTTTTGATTCAACCGAAACATTTGATTGAGTGGAATTGACTGATGGTGTAGCAGTAGCTGCTGTTGATAATGCTAATGTTGCTACGAAAGCAGTTAATCCAGTCAAAGTTTGATAAGTCATAAGCTCATTTGTGAAAGGTCATTTAGCTGCGAGATTTAGCTTTGCTTCCCATTTAATTCGGGCACAAATTTACAATTGCTAACTCGAACTTGGTTAACATTCAGCTCGATGTGGTGAACGTTGGGTCTACCATAACACGAGTTTTTTTCAGAAAAGACCGTTCGATGTCATTGACAAATCTATCTTTGTGTGCTTTCAAAAAGCGACGATCAATGCCCCTAAATCCGAGCGATCCCCACCCGTTCAAGCTTTGAGTAGTGCGATCCCCGCGTTTTTTCAATCAGGATAAATGATATGTTACATTTATTTGTATATATTATTTAAATGCTTTTCTAGTGAAAAATGGGTTGACAGGTTCAGAAAATCAGCATTTTTTTGAACAGAGTTTATCAATTGATAAGAATACTAAATAAGATTGATAATTTTAACTGTTAGTAATTAGTGAAATCGTTCACATTGTGATGCTGGAATCCGATTACCTCCGGTACGCTATTGCAAGGCAAACGCTCCGCTACCGCGAACGAGCGTTAATTTTGCTAGGGTTTGACACCTGGAAGGTTTGCGGTCTACAAAGCGATCGCTGTAGAATACCTGAGCCGATCGTGTACGGGGGGAATATGGATTATCAATCAGCGGGTGTCGATGTGGTGGCGGGGAGAGCGTTTGTCGAAAACATCAAGAATCTCGTCCACAGCACTCATCGTCCAGGTGTTTTGGGTGGATTGGGTGGCTTTAGTGGCTGGTTTGAGCTGCCAACGGGATATCAGCAGCCAGTACTGGTATCGGGAACGGATGGAGTTGGGACTAAGCTCAAGATCGCTCAAGAATTAGATAATCATGGTTCGATCGGAATTGATCTAGTGGCGATGTGTGTCAATGATATTCTGACGTGCGGTGCGGAACCGCTGTATTTTCTGGACTATTTGGCGACGGGTAAGCTCAATTCAACTCAGCTGACTCAGGTGGTGGCGGGAATTGCTGATGGTTGTCGGCAGGCGGGCTGTGCGCTGTTGGGTGGGGAGACGGCGGAGATGCCAGGATTTTATCAGTTGGGTGAGTATGATCTGGCTGGTTTTGCGGTGGGAATTGCGGAGAAGAGTAAGCTAATCGACGGTAAGCAGATTCAGATTGGGGATGTGGCGATCGGATTGGCGAGTAGTGGTATTCATAGCAATGGCTACAGTCTGGTGCGGAAGATTGTTAAGGATGGTGGTTATGGGTGGGAGGATACGCCTAGTGGCTTGGGTGGGGAGAGTTTGGGGGCTGTGTACCTGAAGCCGACTCAAATCTATGTGAAGCCGATCCTGGCGGCGATCGCGCAGGGGTTGCCGATTCATGGGATGGCGCATATTACGGGGGGTGGGTTGCCGGAGAATTTACCGCGTTGTCTGGGGGCTGGGGTATCGATCAAGATGGATCTAGATGGGTGGCGGGTTCCGGCTGCGTTTGAGTGGTTGGCGATGGCGGGGAATGTGGGGGCTGTGGATATGTTTAATACTTTTAATATGGGGATTGGGTATGTGGTGGTTGTGCCTGGGGGTTCGGCTGGGGCGGCGATCGAGTTTTTTGGGTCGTTGGGGGTTGCGGGTTATCGGATTGGGAGTGTGGTTGCTGGGGATGGATCTTTGATTGGGATGCCTGGGTAGTTGCTAGCGATCGGCTAATCGGCATAATGATTAGAACTTGTGGGATGCAAATTTTTCTAGTGGAATCTAGAATAAAACCCACAGATCGATTCCCCGGCCGGAGGTAATGCGAAGCGCGAATCGCTTCACCCAGATCGAACCTTTCCGAGGGGGTCTGGGGGAGGCGGCAGCTTTCCCCAGCGGGGG
>JANNDQ010000255.1:0-2507 GCA_031387965.1 Chamaesiphon sp. OTE_75_metabat_567 | reverse complement strand
TATGATAAAGATGGCATCATCTGGCCCGTGGCGATCGCTCCCTATCATGCGATTATCTGCGTCCCTAATATCTCTGATTCTGAGCAGATGGAGGTCGCAGAGCGCCTCTACACCGAGTTAAATCAGCTGGGGGTTGAAACTATCCTCGACGATCGCGATGAACGCGCTGGGGTCAAATTCAAGGACGCTGACTTGATCGGTATCCCCTTCCGGATCGTCACTGGTCGATCGCTCAAAGAAGGTAAAGTAGAAGTAGTCCAACGCGCTACGAAACAATCTCAAGAGATCTCCGTCGGGAGTGTTGGGGCAACAATTAGGGAGTGGATAGTGAATGGTGGATAGTGAATAGTGACTTTGGACACAAGCGTCCTTTTTTCTACAGGCATCATCACTTCCTCGCCGATCCACTATCCACCATCCATTATTCACTATCTACAAAATGGAACTAATCACCATCCTCCTCTCTGGTATCGCTTCTTTATTTTCACTAACTGGAGTAGTAGTTGACAAAAACGTTGAAACTGCCTTGCTAGCGCAGATAGATCGAGTCGAAGAACTTAGGGTGAGAACTGATAACGCCCCAGTTCACCAGATTATTAATGGCAAAATCGATAAGGTGCGGATCGCCGGACGGGGGATGTGGGTGACAAAAGATTTACGGATTGATACACTCGAAGTAGAGACAGATCCGATCGCCGTAAATCTCAGAGCATTGCAGGAAGAAGGTCAAAATCCCCGCGCTTCATCATTGCAACAGCCGATCCAGGCTGGAGTAAAGTTTAAGTTTAATGAAGAGGATCTAAATAATTACTTAAAGTCTCCTGATTCGATCGCCAGACTTGAGAAGATGACTACTAGTACCTTCGGTGGTGCGGCTAGCTCCCTCAATAAGGATTATAAAATTACCAATCCGCAAGTAAAATTTCTGGGCAATAATCGGCTCGAACTGAAGGCAGAATTGAAAGATCCTGGTTCTGACGAGAAACTAGCTATTCAGCTGGAGACTGGTGTCAGTGTAATCGAGGGGCGCAAATTTGAACTATTGGCACCCAAAGCAATGGTTGGCGGTACCGAAGTTCCACCATTTCTCTTGTCTGGATTAACTGCCGGAATCAGTGAGCGGTTGAATGTAGATGCACTAGAAGAGCGAGGTCTGACGGCACGGATTCTTCAGTTTAAAGTCAATCCTCAATCACTGGATCTGGCTGTCTTCGTCAAGGTAGCTGGTACTAAATAGTGAACTTCCTAGCTGAGGAATAAATGAACATGTAATTTTTATAAATAACTATTTACTAATGAATATCGATCATTACCTAATCTTACATTTCAGCAGTTAGACTATTAGTGGAGCAACTCGATTGGTAAACAGCGAATACTTACCAGTTGCTAGTTATTAGCTACTCTTTGCTCAACTTGCACTTGCAGATAGCTCACTAAGGTCGCGACTGTTTACCAATTCTAAATAATATACAGGAATTTTAATTATGGAAGAGCAAAAATCTATATCTAAAAGCGTAGTTGCGACCATCTCAGCTCTAGCCGTATCAGCAACCGCACTCGGTGGTGGATTAGCATGGTTCACAATTCAAAATAACCGCCCGCCGGCAACTGTACCTCCCAAGATTGACTACTCTCCTCCGGTGGTGAACAATCCGCAGGTCAGTCCGCCGACAGTTGCACCGGTACCAATTATTGTGCCTAACCCAATTGGTGCGGTACCAAATACTCCATCCCAAGTACCGACAGTTGATACCCAGACTAAACCACCAGCGTCAACGATCGTTCAAAACCAAGAAACGATTAAAATTTGGCGACTAGATGACGATGGTAAAAAAACATTTCTAGTGGCTCAAGAAAGCAAAGATCCTGGGGCGATTACTTCAGATCCAGAAGTACGCGTCAAGAGATCGATGTCTAGTCTATTGGCATCAGCAGGAAAGCCAGATGGCAAGCTAACCTCAACAATTCCGGTGGGTACTAAGCTGCTGAGTACCAAAATTATGGCGGATGGGATTCATGTCGATCTATCCAAAGAATTTACCCAAGGATTTGGGGCGACTTCGATGATTGGTCGATTGGGACAAGTGGTTTACACCGCGACATCTCAGAACCCTGATGCACCTGTATGGATCACAGTCGAGGGCAAAAAATTGGAAGTGCTCGGTGATGTTGGTGTAGAAATTAGACAACCCATCACTCGTCAAACCTACGACCAAGATTTTCCGATCAATCTCAATAAACCAGCGACCCCGTAAATCTTAATTTTAGGGTGTTCGATCAGGACTAACATACATTAGTGTTTGTCCAAACTCAATTGGTTGACCATTCTCAACCAATACTTCCATGATCTGTCCGGTTGATTCAGCCTCAATCTCATTCATCAATTTCATCGCTTCGATGATACACACGGTTTGACCGACCCGAATCCGATCGCCAATGGAGGCAAAAGCAGGCTCATCAGGCGCTGGCGATCGATAAAACGTCCCAACCATCGGCGACTTGATTTC
>JANNDQ010000205.1:0-3421 GCA_031387965.1 Chamaesiphon sp. OTE_75_metabat_567 | reverse complement strand
GAAATCAGCCCTCAGTCTTATTTTTTGATGAAGTAGATGCTCTGGCTGCCAGTCGAGCAGATCTGCGCCAAAGTAGCGGCAAGCAGCTGATCAACCAATTTCTGACCGAACTCGACGGAGTGCAATATTCTAATGAAGGCGTATTAATTCTCGCCGCAACAAATGCCCCGTGGCACCTAGATACAGCCTTTCGTCGTCCCGGCAGATTCGATCGAATCTTGCTAATCCCACCCCCAGATGCCGCCGCCCGTGCTGCCATTCTGCGGATTATCTGTCAGGGCAAGCCGCTGGCGGACATCGACTATCAATTCCTCGCGCAGAAGACTGACGGCTGTTCTGGGGCAGATTTGAAGCTAGTAGTCGATCTGGCAGTGGAGCAAAAAATCCAGGCTGCGATGAAAACTGGCATCCCCCAACCGCTCACCACCAAAGATCTCGCAATGGCAGCTAGCGGCGTGAAACCCTCCACCCGCGAGTGGTTTAATACCGCCCGTAACTACGCTGTTCACGCCAATCAAGACGGCAACTATGATGATATCCTGAAATACCTCAAACTCTAATGGGTAAACATTTCGATCGAGCCGAGGTGCTGTTCAATCAGCGCAGGTACGATTTGGCAGCAGCAGAATTCAAACAAGAGATTGCCGAAAATCCTGATTCAGATCGAGGCTATACTGCCCTAGCTTTGAGCTTGATGAATCAAGGAAAAATCGAATCTACCACCCTGGATTTAATTAATTACGCCCTGTCCCTCGATGCCGAAAACGATTGGAATCACTATACTCTAGCTTTTTATTGGTATCTTAATTCTAACTATGAACGCGCGCAGGCAGCGATCGAACAAGCGATTGCCATAGATCCTGATTCGGATCTTTACTTCTACATCCTGGCACGGATCTTGTTCGATCGTGGTCAGACTAAATTCACACTTCATACCCGCCGCAGTCTGGGCACAATCACGCTTTTAACTCGCGGGGCACTATTACCAATCGGGTTCGGAATTTTAGCTGTCTGTAAAGGCTATTGGCTGCGATCTTACCTAAAACCTACATTTGCCCCACTCGAAAAATCTCTAGCCGTTAACCCCGAATATCTACCTGCGCTCAATCTTCAAACTGAGTTACTAATGATTACCCGTCACCCCAAACGAGCATTAGCTAGTAGTCAGGCTGGACTAGAAATCGATCCGAATAATGAGATTGCCCATCGGTTACACGGTCAAATTTTAACTAGATGTGGTAAGTATACTCAAGCGATCGATCATTTCCAATCTGCGCTGAGAATTAATCCTAGTTCTCAAGAAACCAAGCTTGGCTTGCTCGAAGCCATGCGATCGCAATATTGGATTTATCCCTGGATTAGTATGACTGGTTGGCGAGGGAATTTGACAATGTTTTCGATTCTGATGATCGGAATTGTTGCCAGACTATCGATCAATAATTCAGCTCCCGAATTAGCAAATATCAGAATTTTTCTGGGGATATTTATTGCCACAGCAATTGTTAATGTGATATTTCTCAGTTTTCCAGCTCGATGGATATTCAATCTATTTTTACAGTTCGATCCCAAAACCAGACTATTATTTTCAGAGCGAAGTGCAATTATTAGTAATTATATTGCTGGAATAGCTTTGACTATTTTAGCGTTAAGTTATATCAATAATTTCAGCTATTTAGTTAGTTCTATCTATCCAGCTGTTTTAAACTATGAATCGCTTCGATCTGGAATAGCCATGATTGTTGGGGTCATTGCTGGAATACTGACAGTAATAGCTACGTTTTATCCTGTACATCGCCACACTCAATTGCCAGTATCAACTGGCTACCAGCTAGCTGTAGGGATATTAGGCATAGCTAGCATCATTGTTTATCTGCACTCTAGCGACATTGGTGCGCCGGGACAACTATTTGGATTCTTAGTCCTATTTTCACCGATTATTGCCATCATGGGTATTCAAGAATGAGGGGAATTTGTATTGTTAAAATAACAAGATCTAATCGCCGCTAATATGAACTACTAGTTCGCGATTGTAGCGATGCTGACGGTGTTCCCAGAGGTAAATTCCTTGCCATGTTCCCAAAACTAAATTACCGCGCATGATCGGAATTTGTTCGGAAGTGTGTGTCAGTGCCGTGCGAATGTGGGCTGGCATATCATCTGCGCCTTCAGCTGAATGAATATATTTTCCATCTTCAGGGACTAATTTAGCTAGGAAGTTTGCTAGATCAATTAAGACATCAGGATCGGCATTTTCTTGAATTACTAAACTAGCAGAGGTATGCCGTAGAAATAGGGTACATAGTCCAGTTTTAATTCCTGACTCTGCAACTATACTCGTAATCTGCGAGGTGATTTTCACAAAGGATTTCGGAGTACTAGGAATAGTCAGCAGTTTTTGATAATGAGTCATAATTAATTTGGGTTTTGGATCGACTTCAATACTTTTCGATTGAGGAAACTAGTTTGAGCTTTATTCTGATTCGCATACTTGAGTCCTGCCTGTGCTTCAATCCAGCAGCGCGGTTCACGTTCTACCGAATGGATTGTCCAACCTGCTAACCTGGTTGACGGACAAATCTTTTCTGGTAGGTTGGGTTGAAGAATGAAACCCAACATTTCTAGGGTGTTGGTGTGTGAGTTGGGTTTTGCTACGCGCAACCCAACCTACGAATTTTCCTCGTTTCAGGAGTTTTGTCCGTCAATCAGCCTGCTAACAGCAGTAATAAAGTTTTATCAGTTTGCCAGTCAAACACCTTTTCCAGCTACTACACTAGAGATACCGCGTTGGAGAACAGCATATCGAGACAATTTACGGCAACTTACAGGGATTAAAATCCAATCAAATTAAACAACTGCGAAAGTTGTATGGTCAAAGATTACCAGGCGATCGACTCACTACGCCAGAGTTTGCTCAGAAACTAGCCGCGATTAGTGCTGAGATTGGCGACCCGATTAGTGTGTATATCAATCGGCGCGGTCAGATTATTCGGCTCGGAGTCGGTACTCCCAATCAAACTCAGATTCCCCCCCTAGAACTACCTCGCTATGGTGCGGAACGACTGAGTGGAATTCGCTGTATCTCTACGCAGCTCAAACCGGAAGTCCCCAGTGATAGTGCGCTCACCTCAATGGCTTTACAGCGGCTGGATGCGCTCGTAATTTTGAATATTACGGGGAGTGGCTTCCAGAAACGGGGCGGCGGATCGACGGGATATATCAAGGATACCTATCTCGCGCATTTAGTCCCGCATCCAGAGATGAATTGGACGATTTCACCACCGTTAACTCTAGACGATCTCAGCGACCAGGATTTTTTGGATCTGGTTGATGGAATTGAGAGTGAGTATGCACGAGATGTTGCTAATCAGAACGTTGCTGATGATACCGATCGAGTAATATTAGTTGGGGTCAAAACTGACTC
>JANNDQ010000187.1:0-2530 GCA_031387965.1 Chamaesiphon sp. OTE_75_metabat_567 | reverse complement strand
TGATAAATGCCCCAGTTGCTGCATTATAAAAACTGACCCGTCCGGGTTGTTGAGCGTTGGTGGTGGTATTTTGAATAGCGTAGGCTACCGCGACGACCCCATTCTTGCTAGCGACGCTGTTGGGAATCGCTTGGGTACCTGCTGGTAGTGTGAATCCAGTGATGAGGGAGCCAGCAGCAGAGATCGAACCCGTGCTAGCGATTTTCTGGACTTCAACAGTAGAGCCAGCTACCACAAATAGTCGAGCACTTGCTGCATCAAAAGCAGTGATTTCCGCGCCGTTGGTACTGGTGATGCTACCAATTCTTTGTAAAGGTTCGACGTTCATAGATCTTAAATTATTTGGTTAAAAATCTGAATTATTTCACTAAACGCAAGAGGGAAAAGCTATCGTCACCCGCACAGCACAAAGCTGGTTGGCTTGCAGCATCCAACGGATTACTATTCGTTCGATTTAAGAAAAATGGCGTTGGTCAAAGGTATATCATGTCAACAGAGTCGATCGGAGTAAATAATGTCACAAGCTGTCCCGAAAAGGATAGAAACCATTAGATATTTAGACTGTTATAAATTACCCAGTCTCGAAAATTATCTTCAAATGAACATAGAGCAGTGAGGTAAAGTCGCTTTGGGTCACGTAATTCATGCCGTAATTGCTTCTAGAGTGGTGGTTGAGGAATTCTCAAACCGATGGATACTGGCTTATCCTATTTCTTTGCCACAAAATTTTGCGATGATTCCGTTTACAACAGCGTTGTTCGATGACATAGCTGAACTAGTGAACGTGTCCGATCCCGATCCGTTTGCAGAGTTTGAGCGACTGTCAGCTAGTGCTGAAATTGTGCTCAGTGAGATGTCACGAGTTGGAGCCTTAGGCTACATTGAGACTAATTACTTTGGTGGATGTGGAACGCAGAGCGCAATTGCGTGGAACAAAGGAAAAATATTATTAGGTGCGTTAAAAAGTGAAATAATTTGGAATGGCAAAAGTTATGAACAAACTCCTACAGGTAAAAGTGCCATTAATCAGGTTTTATCAGCATTAGGAGTTTGGATAAATCAAAAAAAGGATGAGTTCGACATGCTGGGTTTAGGTCATTTCAGGGATACTGAATCAGCCGCAAGTAGAGCTAGCTAACAATCGCATTGCAGCGGAAAGTCGATCTGCTGCTGAATACAATTGTTACTAATGAGAAGAGAATTTTCCGATCACACCCCCTTTTTTGAAGGGATCAATTAGATAGTCTGAGCATTGTTTCAATTCTGGTGATCGAGCATTAAAACAAATAGTTAGACCTGCAATCCAGAAGGCTGAAAAAGCTATTTTCTTGAAGTGGATCGATCAATGCTAATGATTATTTCTATGTTTTACCGTTTTATCAGTGAAAACTTTGCCAGCTACATCGAGGCTGGCGATGACAGCATCCACTACGCCAAGCTGTCCGATCGCGTCATTACCGACGATATCAAAGATGATGCCATTAAAACCAAAGGCTACTTCATCTACCCCAGCCAGTTTATTGATGCTAGTGGGCTGTTTAAAAAAGAGATCAACACCAACACCCTCACCGATGACCACATTGATAAAATCATGGGGGTGTTCGATCGCAAGGAAAACCTGGATCACTTCGCCCGATCGGTGCCTTTGGAAGAGATTGCTGCTAATGATTACAATCTGTCGGTCAGCAGCTATGTGGAAGCCAAGGATACCCGCGAAATCACGGATATTACCGCGCTTAATGCTGAACTAAAAACCACTGTTGCGAAGATCGATCGATTGCGTGCTGAGATTGATGCGATCGTGGCGGAGATAGAAGCATGAGCGGTATTAATTTTCTGGAAAAGCTGCTGGATGGCGTGGCGGTGGAGTGGAAGCCGTTGGGGGAGGTTGTTAGCTTTTTAAAAGGCAAAGATTTACCTAAAGAAAAGATTGTTGAGGACGGTAAGAATTATTGCATTCACTACGGCGAGTTATTTACACACTATCCCACAGTAATAAAAGAAATAAAATCAAGAACAAATCAAGTACTGGAAGTGTCAGTTTTATCCAAGGCAAATGATGTACTTATGCCCACGTCTGACGTAACTCCAAATGGGTTGGCAACTGCAAGCTGTCTTCTAGATGATGGTGTTGTTTTAGGCGGTGATATTCTTGTGATCAGAGGAAACATCATTGATGGTAGATATTTGAGTCATTTTATTAGGAACAATAAAGTAAGGTTATTGCAACTGGTGAGGGGATCAACGGTCTACCACATTTATGCAAAGGATTTAGGAAAACTCCAAATCCCCATTCCATGCCCAGACAACCCCGATCGATCCCTTGCCATTCAAGCCGAAATCGTGCGAATTTTGGACACTTTCACAGAGCTGACCGCCGAGCTGATCGCCGAGTTGATCGCCGAGCTGACCGATCGCAAGAAACAATATAACTACTACCGCGATCGGTTGTTGACTTTTGAAGAGGGGGAGGTGGAGTGGAAGCCGTTGGGGGAGGTTGTTAGCTTTTTAAAAGGCAAAGATTTACCTA
>JANNDQ010000135.1:0-6700 GCA_031387965.1 Chamaesiphon sp. OTE_75_metabat_567 | reverse complement strand
CGGCAGTTGGGACGGGTCAAACTTAAACAGGCGAGGTTCCTCGACTGACTCCGGCAGTCGGTTCCGGTTGCGGTTAAAGGCGGCAGTAGTATCATTTAGTGCCTGATTGATATTGCTGCCAGGATTAAAGTACAAATCGAGGTTAACCTGTCCTTCGCGGGTTTGGGAGTAGATCTGAACGACACCATCGGTAGTTGCGAGGGCGGTTTCCAGGGGACGAGTAATTTCATCGATCGCTACTTCTGGCGAAATCCCTGGAGCATTGAGCCTTACGCCAATTCGGGGATAGGTAATCGACGGTAACAGATCGACGGGTAATTGAATCATGGAAAAGACTCCCACAATAATTACCGTCAGTGCCAACATGAAGGTGCCGACGTACTGCCGGATCGACAGGGTGCTAAGGCTAAAGCCGGACGAGGGTGGAGTTTGCATGATGAAGGGTTGTTGATGGTGGATGGTTGGGTGTGTTGGGTTTCATTCTTCAACCCAACCTACAGATCCTTATACTCCGGCTCTGGCTCCCCTCTCCCAAGCTTGGGAGAGGGGCTGGGGGTGAGGGCAAGAGGCTGGCATTTTACATTTAATTTTGCCTAGCTATTTACTTAGCCGACAAAATACTCAAACGGACTGACTCACCATCTTTAAGCGGTTTACTACTGCGAGACACAAATCTTTCACCAGGATTTAGCCCAGATATAATTTGGACTTTGCCATCAATTTGTTGACCCAAAGCGACAGATCGAGCCGTAACTTTTGCCTGTTCCCCATCCCGCGAGATCACAAATAGGGTGCCTTTAGTTGCTTTGAGTGGGGTGCTGTCACGATTAGCTCCCTGCTGCTTGCTACTAGCTCGATCTGATTGCAAAGCTGCCAGAGGTACTACCACGCGCTCGGTCGCCGTCTGGGTAAAGCTAACCCTTGCCAACAAGCCACTGCCGACTTTTCCGGTGGGATTGGGAATCGTCATTTCTACTGGCACAAGCCTAGAAGCTGGATTCGCAGCAGGTGAAATCTGCGTCACTTTTCCGTCAAATTGCTCGGTGGGAAAGGCATCCAGCCGCACCTTTACCGCTCCGCCCAAGCGGACATTTGCCAAGTCAAGTTCGGACACTTGGACAGTCACCTTTGCTTGACTAAAATCCCCCAACCGCAGTACTTCATTGCCAACTTGAACGAGATTGCCTGGTTCGGTCGATCGAGTCAATACTACTCCCGACAGCGGCGACTTTACCACTGCGAACCCGCGTCGCTGTTGTTGCTGGGCGACAACGGCTTGCTGTGCTGCTACTCGGCTATTTGCTACCGCGATCCCCTCTTGCTGCACCCGTACTTTTGCTTGAGCCGATCGCAATACCTGAGCCGCAGTGTTTGCCTGGGTGCGGGATTGTTGCGCTTGTTGTTGGGAGATTGCCCCCGCTTTGGCAAGGGTAGCATATCGAGCTGCGTCAAATTGGGCTTGTTGAAGTTGGAGCCGATTCTGTTCTACCTGCGTCTGGGCATCACTCACCTGGGCTTGAATTTGACTGATTTCGGTGCGGCGAGAGGCCAATTCTGCCGCTGCTTCGGCTGTTGCGGCATTGAGGAGAGAGTCATCGATCTGCGCTAGTGTCTGCCCCCGCTGGATCTGATCGCCAACATCGACATTCAGCTGTCGCAATTGACCTTCCGCCTGCGCCCGAATTGCCACTTCTTTGAGCGGTTGAGTTGTCCCTGTGTACTCTCTCGTCGCCACTAAGGGGGCTGTTGCCGCGATCGCCACGTCCACTGCCGCCGCTTGATTTCGTTCGCCTTGGCGGCGCGCTTCGCGACCGGCTCCAGGCGGCTTGGTTTGGGCACCAGCATCATCTTTAGCCGCTTGACAACCGGACAGCGCGATCGCCACTAAGGCATACATCGCCACTAATAACTTGGGTTGTACAGTCAAAACTTTAGCAGGGTCAGAAATCATGACGATCGAGTGCTGTGTGGTTGTGGCAATTATTTTAGAACGATAGCAATTTTGACTAATTTTCACTATCTATCGATCGAAAGATTAATTTTATTCTAAGCCATTAAAACTAGGAAAAAAGTCATGGGTTTTACATCCTCTATCTCTAATGGCGCGATCTAGATCTATAAATCGAAGGATACCTGAGACTAAGCCAGATTGTATCGTGATAACTGAACGAGGTTTAACAACTTGAAATGTAGGACTAAATCAAGATGGCACTTCATAAAATCAAATAATTTTATCCTGAGAGCAAAATCATCCAAATCTCAAGCTGTATGAGGAGCAATTAATTGCTTCCAAAACTCGTCAAAAACTGGCGAGGCAGTAATTAGTAAATGAGTGAAAACAGATACAGAAGATGAAAAATAACATTATCAGAGATGACAAATATATTGCTATGAAAACTGAAACTATCCCCACCGAAACAACTGATACTGATCGATCGGCAATTGCCGCAACTGAAGTGAATGGCGACAGTACCAATACTCCCACAATTGAATCGATGATAACTGATCGCGAATTAATTACCGAATCACCTGAAATGAACATTGAAATCCCTACCGAAACCCCGCCAGAGATTCCACCTGAAGTTCCACCTCTAGCTCCACCCCAAACCCCTCCACCAATGGTTCCTAGCGCAACAGTATCCACAATCGGCGATGATACACCCGTAACCGATCCAGCAGATACTTGGCAATCTACTCAAACAGATATCAACACATTTTTGGATAACGTCATAGAATCCACTACTAAATTCTTCAAAAATAATCAGCAAGTTTTAACAACTCTGGGCTGGATTATCCTTGCTTTGTTTGGTATTAAGTTAATGTTTGCCGGATTGAGTATCATTGATAATTTACCACTAGTTACTCCCATTATTAAACTAGTTGGTTTAGTAACTGTAATCCGGTTTACTTGGCGATATTTGATTCGTGAACAGGATCGTCAAGAGCTACTCGAATCTCTCAATCGGACGAAGATTGAAGTATTAGGTGATCGTAGTTAAATAACTAAAGAGAGTAAATATTTTGTAGGGTGGGCACTGCCCACCATCTAGATTTTAGACAGTCTCCATCTAATCAATGTTTGTGCTCAATTACTTACTTAAAGGTATAAACATTTGACTGATAGATATTGCGTAAATCTTAGATGGTGGGCAGTGCCCACCCTACAAGATTTTAGAATTTGATCGCAAAAAGCGATCGTTAGCATCACTCGCGATCGCATTCAATCCCACATCCTACTTATCAAAATTACCCAGTCAGTTTACGCTGCATCACCAGGTTTTTCGTAATACATTTCTGGTTCAACTGCATAATTATTGAGTAGTCCTTCATTATCTACTGCTGCGCCTCCTTCGAGATTGCCTTCAGGAATCTGCTTGTAATCTTTGCCTTCTCGTTCTTTGCGCGCCGCAGTCTCAGCGGGGATGATATGAGCATCATAGGTATCTCTTTGGGTTCCAAGATCGGACATATAAAACTCCTTGGTCTTAAATAATTAGTTGTGTTTGTCTTTCTCACAATACGCTTAAATAACTGATTTTAGATCTACCTAAAGGATGAATGATCGAAGTGTTTTTGAGGCTCGATTACCTTTGGTATGCTCTGCCAACGAGTCAATAGGCATAGATTAACACTCTGACTACGATCTAGACTCTCAACTGTAATTATTACTTTTGACTGGGATTAAATACCTCATTTGGGAGACATGTTTTTAGCCCCAAAAAGATAGATTAAGTATATGGCAGCGTAAGCATTGCTCAATCGAGATTAACCAATAATAAGTAATTAATAGGAAATCCTTATGAACCTCATCGCATGGACAATTCTCGGTTTATTATCTGGCGCGATCGCTAAAGCTATCTATCCTGGTGGTCAGGGCGGCGGCATCTTATCAACGATCGTCCTCGGAGTCATTGGTGCCTTCCTCGGCGGTAGTTTGTATAGCTTATTTTCGACGGGGACGCTCCAACTTACGGCTACTACTCTGAGCATTCCGGGGCTGGGGATTGCGGTACTGGGATCGATCGTCGCTATTTTTGTCTGGGGCTTGATGGCTCGCAATGCCTAAGCAATTGGGGTGTCGGTTGATTTGATCCAGGTAAAGTAGAAGCAGGCACCTGTAATTCGGTCGGGATCTAACCAAATCTGACCGCCTTCACTTTCGACGATCTTTTTAACTAGTGCTAGCCCGATGCCAGTATTTGCACTAGAGACACTGGGTTTGAGCGTCTGAAAAATCTCAAAAATCCGGTCTCTGGCTGCTCCGGCGGGAATCCCTGGGCCGTCATCCGCGATCGTAAATCGATACCGATCTCCCATATCTTCCGCGCTAATCTCTACCCGCCCATCGGCTCTGTCGTGATGTTTAATCGCATTGCTCAAGAGGTTGGCAAAGACTTGACTTAACAAGATCCGCTTGGTTGTAAAAGTTGGTAAGGGTGGCAAAGTAACAATCTCAAAATCGGCAGGAATCGGCAGTGAATCGATCGTCTCGGCTAGTAATTGAGCCACATCAACGGTTTCGATCTCCAGTTCCATTCGCCCCACCCGTGAATAGTGCAACAGTCCATCAATCAGCGCATCCATCCGCTTCACCCGTTGCCGCAATAGTTCAAACTGCTGCTTGTCGTCTTCGAGCAGGCGATAGTCGAGATCTTCTTCGATCCATTCTGACAGATTGGCGATCGCCCGCAAGGGTGCTTTGAGATCGTGAGAAACTATATAACCAAAAGCATTCAGCTCCTCATTCCGATTGCTCAACTCTTGCTGTGCCAAGATCAGCGAATTATTCAACCGTTGCAGTTCGGCGGTTTGGGATTTGCTAAGTAGTTCTAGTTGTTTGCGGAAGCTGATATCCTCGATCGCGCACAGAAAGTATTGGGGCGTAATATTTTGACCATCGAGATCGGTCGCTGCGATCAGGGAAGCGGTAAGATTCACCCAGACGTGATGTCCCTGCTTGTGGATATAGCGTTTTTCGATCGTACCTTCACCCTGCTCGCTACTGAATAAGTATTCGATAAAAGCTTTGTCCTGAGCGAGATCTGCGGGTTCGGTAATCGCTTGAAAAGTGGTTGCGCACAGTTCAGCGCGACTGTAGCCGACAATTTCACAAAATTTTCGATTTACCCGCAACCAAGTACCATCGAGTGCGACATGACAAAACCCCATCGGGATCTCCTCAAAGGTGTGGCGAAATAGTTCCGCGCTCGCTTGGAGATCGATCTCTGCTTGTTTGCGCGCAGTAATATCGCGAGAAGCTGACAAAATTTGCTCGACTCGATCGTCAGCATCGCGAATCGCCGTGACGACTACTTCCCACCATTTTGGCGTATCTTTAGCAGTCGGACAATACCCCTCAAATCTGCCAACCCCGCCAGCGACGGCAGTTGCAAATGCTGCTTCAGCAGCTTGATACTCGCTACCTTGCCAGAATGTCAGCCATTGAGCATTCCTAATGGTCGAGAAGTCATCGATTTCCATCAATACTTGTCCACCATCGTTCATGTAGAGGATCTGACCTGTTAGATCCATCACTTTGATACAATCTTGATTGCTCTGTAGTACCCGTCTGACAAATTCTTCACTGTGACGGAGGGCTTCTTCATTGTGCTTGCGATCGGTAATATCGTAGACTAAGCCCGAAATCCATTGGACTTTACCCTGCTCGTCGCTGTGCAATTCGCCCACCATCTCAATCCATCTAATCTGCCCATCTCGCCAAATAATCCGATATTCGTTGCGAAATTCAGCTAGTTGAAGATCGATTGTCTGTTGCAATTTACCTTCTGCGGCTGCTCGATCGTCAGGATGGACTCGATCAACCCATTCGCCATATACTTGTTTCGTACTGCCCGGTTCGTAGTCAAATAAAACCTCAAATTCTGGTGTCCAGTGGATCTCCTGATTGACCAGATCCCAGTGCCAAGCGGCGGCTTTTGCCATCCGCATCGCTGTTAAGAGCCGCTCGTAATAAATTTGAGTATGGCAGAGTTCGGCGATAGATTGTTGAGTATCCGAAACAACTACTTGATCGCCCAAGCTCATCGCCGTCCCAATCCAGATCGTCTGCCCCAATTCATCACAATCGGGCGCTAATTCGACCTGGAACCATTCCAAATCTCCCGATTTACTTCTGAGCTGAAGTTTGAGATCCAACGTCTGCTGTGACCGGATAGCCTTCGCCCAGGCGAACGACCAGCGATCAAGTTCTGCTGCTGGCACAACTGCCGCAAACTGCGGCAAATAATTATCTCCAGATCCACCCACATACTCACACCACCGCTGATTGCCGATCACAACTTGCCCCTGCTCAGTCATCAACCAAGCCAAGTGGGGAATGCGCTCTAACAACTTTTGACAGCGAACGGTTGCTGCTACTATTAAACCCTGCTGAGGATTTACGATCATAGTCGGTGCGGTGGGTAGATTCCTACTACCTAGGCTAGCACTGTTAGCAAAAAAGATCGCAGGTTGGGTTGAGAGCACCGCGTTGGCGGAGCCTTCCCCAGTACGGTAAGCGCAAAGCGCAGGCTTCGCCAACGGTTAGACTAACTTTGCTTCTGCTTTTAGTCCGCGTAGCGATTATGTTAATTGTCAAGGGGCAATTTATTCGATTACCTCCGGTAGGCTAAGCCAACGACAGGCAAGCTAAAGCTACCATGAGGCGTGCCAGCCCACGGCAATTATCATCACCGCCGGT
>JANNDQ010000110.1:0-2450 GCA_031387965.1 Chamaesiphon sp. OTE_75_metabat_567 | reverse complement strand
CGGCACTGTCAAGCTAAAGGGTGAAGAGTAGAATAAATAGAGAGTATAAGTTAGAAGGAAATGAACTGCACATATTGTGAAAGCGAACGGGTAGTGAGAAATGGAAAAAAGCAGTCAGGAGAGAAGAGGATTCAGAGATATTTGTGTAATGAATGTGGGAGAAGGTTTAACGAGAAAAGTGGGACACCAATAGCCAGACTAAGAACACCAGTAGAGACAATTGTCATGGCGATGAAAATGAGAAGTGAAGGATTAGGAGTCAGAGCGACAGGCAGAGTGGTAGGAAAATCAGGGAGTAGCATTACAAACTGGGAGCAAAGAATATCAAATCAGATCGAGAAATGGTCGCCGAAAGCACCGATAGGAGCGGAAGTGACCATAGAAGGAGATGAGGTGTATACTCGTGTGGACGAGAACCTTTCCCCCCTCAGCATCGGAAGGATGGACAATCCATTTTGTAGAACGTCAAACGCGCTATTGGATTGAAGCACAAGCAGGACACAAGAATGCCAAACTATTCGAGCGAGGGGTTAAAAGTACTTGGGAATGGGCCGAACCTACCAATCATAATGAGAGCTTCAAAACAGCTCTCTCAGACGCAGAGCTACTGCCTATCGGCGACGACAGAATCATTATGCAAAAGTTGTTGAAGGATTACAACGGGCATTGAACGTTCAACGATTGATTCATAATTGGGTCAGACCACATTGGGGACTGGGCAAACATCAGACTCCTGCGATGGCAATCGGCTATATTAATCGACCTGTGACTATGATTGAATTACTCTCTCTGCGTTGCTTTCAATCTATCACCCTTTAACTGGGCAGTGCCAGAATTTCCCACTGCATTTACAGATTTTATTGCATTGATGAAAGAATTGGATGTCGAATTAGAGCCTGTGAATGTTGGTTCGGGGATGTTTTTTAATAATGGCGATCGCTTTTTATCGGGAGTGGCAACCAATAATAACTTCTCAGGTATTCACCGGACGATCGAACATTTACGCTTTGATACCCTTTATGCGCGTTCTGCTAGCTTATGGTTGAGAATCCAATTTGCTAATCTGCAAAATCTAGCAAATCTCCCTCTATCTGCATATCTCAAAAGTTCGGGTACTCGCGATACCTGGCTTAAATTGCTAGTCATGTATAGTTACTCAATTCCGTTTGGACTAATTGATGATTTTCCGGCAGAATTGGCGATTCCGACTTTACGAGCTTATATTTCGACTAACTGGGTGCGGGTGAAAGGTGGCGTATATACTTATATCGAAAAAATCCTAGCGCGATTTAAAGGAAAGATTTTACTGGGTGTCGAGATCGATAGAATTTTGCGAAGTTCCGATGGTGTCAAAATTATGATGTCTACAGGTGAAATTCACGAGTTCGATCGAATTGTATTTGCTACGCCACCAGACCAAATAATGGCACTATTAGCCGATCCAACGTCTGCCGAAATTAAAAGATTTTCTGATTGGAAAGCTAATCATATCAGTAGTGTCGTCCATCAAGATGCTGGTATGTACGATCGCTTTGGCATCCACAAACCCTCAGAATTTGATTTCTTCCAGACAGATACCCGCTGGGGCTATAACGGCTATCTCAATCAGCTTTGTGGCATCTCATCGCCACAGCATTATTTCCTATCATTTCAACTAGAAGAATTAATTGCACGAGAGCAAATCATTCACACTCAAGCACATCACACGCCGATGTACACAACCGAATCCTTCCGCTACCGTGATGAAGTGGTTGCGACTAATGGTGAAAATAATACCTACCATGCGGGAGCCTACCTGGGTGATGGTTTGCATGGCGGTGCGATTACCTCTGCTGTACGAGTTGCCAAATTAATTGGCGTGAGCCAGGAGTCTATTTCCTCAGTTGAAAGTAAGCGAGAGCGGATTTCATTTGCATAGATTAAGATCCATTAAGTTATTTTTCAAAAAGCTTTCAGATGATGGGAGCTTTTTTTGATTGTTTTTATTTTTCACCTACCCCTTTTGACTGAATCATATTGAAAAATAGAAATTAAAATCTATCAATATATAGGTAGACAGATCGAATATTTTTGATTATGTGTAGCGATCAAAAGATACAAAATAACGAATTAAACATTAAGATAAATACTATTAACAATGGCTAATTAAAAAAATACTTTGCTCACAAGATCCTCATAATTTTAACTTAGAATAAAAGCTAATAAATCAGCATTATAAATTTACTGAATAGTTATTTTAGTTGCCATCTGAGATCGGAGCATTTGACTGTAAAAGCTTCAACCTCAGATGGCAACTTAATAGCACAATTTTTTCTTCGATGACTACAGTAATGACAGATTTTGTAAATTTAGTAAATTGGCTAAAGCACCATGAGTACTGCAATTGACAACTTCACAAGTCAACTTCATGACAACTTAGAAGCAGTTGAAGATCGGGCAAAATCGCTCAA
>JANNDQ010000105.1:0-1596 GCA_031387965.1 Chamaesiphon sp. OTE_75_metabat_567 | reverse complement strand
TATGCCCAAACATAGACCTAAGTCCGATCTTCCCACAAAAATCTGCACTGTTTGTCAACTGTCTTTCACTTGGCGCAAAAAATGGGAAGATTGTTGGGATGATGTCAAATATTGTTCCGATCGATGTAGGAAGAGGAAAGGATCGTGAATGATAGTTTGGTGCGTTACGGCTATCGCCTAACACACCCTACGATTTATCTTGAATCCTTTATAATCCCCTAAAGCCTACATGAAAGATGGTTGATGACGAATCAGATTGAGAAACTCTTCTCGAGTCCGTTGATCTTCTTGGAATGCACCCACCATCGAACTAGTTACTGTCCATGCACCAGGCTTCTGGACACCACGCATCACCATACACATGTGGCTGGCTTCCATGACTACCGCAACACCTCTTGGTTCTAATACTTCTTGGAGAGCTTCAGCGATTTGACGGGTAAGTCTTTCTTGGACTTGCATCCGACGGGAATACATATCCACAATTCGGGCAAGCTTACTCAATCCTACTACCTTTTGGTTAGGAATATAAGCAACATGCGCTCTACCCATGAACGGTAACATATGGTGTTCGCACATGCTAAAAAAGTTGATGTCCCGAACTAAGACCATCTCGTTATGACCTTCGTCAAAGATAGCACCGTTGATGATGTCATCCAACGACTGCTTGTAGCCACTAGTGAGGAATCGCATCGATTCAGCTACCCGTTTAGGAGTCTTTAATAAACCTTCTCGATCTGGATCTTCGCCTACGCCCAAAATGATCTGGCGTACCGAGTCCATCATGTCTTCGAGACTGACTTCCGGATCTTGAATTTTTACTGGTTCGCCATTGTGGGTGTTGCGATCGGGTCTAGGATTGATATTGAGTTTATCGTTGGTGATAGTCATGTTCGATCTGATATAGATTTAGAAATACAAAGTAATGGAACCTTTGTCAGTAGACTCATATCTTGCTAGCGGCGCACTTTCTTGAATAGTGATGAACTACAACGCTCCACCACTGGGCATAATTGTCAGTTCTTTGACTACTGCACCAGCAGGGGCAAGAACGGCGTAAAGGATGCCTTCGGCGACCATTTCGGCTGTCAGCATGGCAGACCGATCGAAGTCAGCTTGTACAGTCTCTGTGTCCCAAATCGGTGTGTTGACAGATCCAGGGCAAATCGCCGTTACGCGAATACCATTTGCTCTTTCCTCTCCCGCAATTGCTTGGGTAAGTGCCATCAACCCAAATTTACTCACAGAGTAGATGCCCCAATTTGGAAATACCTGCTTTCCAGCGATCGAAGAAATATTCACAATTACCCCAGATTTTCGCTGGCGCATGTGGGGTAATATGCCCTGCACACACTGAAAAACACTGGTTAAGTTTAGGTCAATAACTTTTTGCCAATCGGATAATGAACTATCCGCGATCGATCCGGTATACGCCATCCCTGCATTATTAATGAGGATGTCTAAATTCTCATGTTCTGCCGCAATTTCCGCAATTTTAGCTGAGACTAGATCGAGCCTAGACAAATCTACTACGTAGATTTTGGCTCTCACGCCCACAGCTGCCGCTGCTTGTGCCACTGCTGTTAATTTATCCCGATC
>JANNDQ010000060.1:0-26291 GCA_031387965.1 Chamaesiphon sp. OTE_75_metabat_567 | reverse complement strand
CAAAAAATTAGTGCTGGCGTTGAGATACAAAGGCAAAAATCGTCAACCCATCATCACTGCACTCAAACGAGTCAGCAAGCCTGGATTGCGCGTCTATTCCAACCACAAGGACTTACCAAAAGTTCTGGGTGGAATTGGGATTGCGGTTATCTCTACTTCTAGTGGAATTATGACCGATCGCGAAGCCCGTAAACAAGGCTTAGGCGGCGAAATCCTCTGTTACGTTTGGTAACAGATGCTCAAATAGTCAGTAAGTAGAAATCAAAGTTTGATTTTTTCTGAATTAGTCACTTTATATGTACTAAATCTTACTCCCCTGGCTCAAATATCCATCTTTGCGATTTACCTTTCGTACATCGCGATTCATTGACAAGGAGTAAATAATTAATTATGTCTAGAATTGGAAAACGTCCAATTCTTTTACCTGCGAAAGTTACCATCGCGATCGATGGTCAATCAGTAGTCGTAAAAGGACCCAAAGGAGAACTATCTCGCGTTCTCCCTGCGGAAGTAGTCGTCGTCATGGAAGGCGAGACTGTGATGGTAAATCGGATCAATGATTCCCGTCCCGCTCGGCAAAGACATGGATTGTGTCGAACATTAGTCGCCAATATGGTTGAAGGTGTATCTACCGGATTCCAGAAGAAATTAGAAATCCAAGGGGTTGGTTATCGGGCGGCAGTTGATGGGAAAACACTGATCCTCAACGTCGGTTACAGTTTGCCTGTGAAGATCGAGCCGCCAGAAGGAATCACCATTGAAGTTCCTAAGGAAAAAAACACGAACGTCACCATTAGTGGCATCGATAAAGAATTAGTCGGCAATACAGCCGCCAAAATCCGCGAAGTTCGCCCACCAGAAGTATACAAAGGTAAGGGAATTCGCTATGAGGGTGAAGTTGTCCGCCGGAAAGCTGGTAAATCTGGGAAGAAATAGGATATAAAATGAAATTAACTCGTAAAGAATCAGTTCAACGTCGTCACCGTCGCGTTCGTAAGGATGTAAATGGTTCGACAGCCCGTCCTCGGCTGGCAGTATTTAGATCTCACCAACACATCTACGCTCAGATCATCGATGATACTGAGCAACATACAGTTGCAGCAGCATCGAGTCTCGAACCAGAACTCAAATCGAGATTGAGTGGTGGTGGCAACATTACCGCAGCCGCTGAAGTTGGCAAATTAGTTGCTGAACGTGCCAAAGCAAAAGGGATCGAAACCGTCGTGTTCGATCGCGGTGGTAATCTATACCATGGTCGTGTCCAAGCTCTCGCTGAAGCTGCTCGTGAAGCTGGCTTGAATTTCTAATCGTAACTCAGTAAATATCAGATTATGGCACAAGAACAACAGGAACAGCGACGCGGTGGCGGCGGCGAACGTGGCGGTGAGCGTCGCGGTGGCGGCGGTAAAGGCGGCGGCAAAGGCGGCAGCCGAGGCAAAAAAGAAGAAAAAGAAATCACCTACCAAGAACGGGTGATCCAAATTCGACGGGTGAGTAAAGTAGTTAAGGGTGGTAAAAAACTCAGCTTCCGCGCCATCGTGGTGATTGGTAACGAAAAAGGTGAAGTCGGAGTGGGCGTTGGTAAAGCTAGCGACGTAATCGGTGCAGTCCGCAAAGGCGTAGCCGACGGCAAAAAGCACCTGATCACTATCCCTTTGACCAAATCGAATACCATTCCCCATCCGATCGTCGGCGGTGGCGGTGGTGCTAATGTAATGATGCGCCCTGCGGCACCCGGTACCGGAGTAATTGCTGGTGGAGCTGTCCGCACAGTATTAGAACTCGCCGGAGTCAAAAACATCCTCGCGAAACAACTCGGTTCGGGCAACCCCCTGAATAATGCCCGCGCCGCAGTCAACGCTCTCAAAACTCTTCGCAGCTTTAACCAAGTCGCTGAAGATCGTGGCGTAACCGTCGAAAGTCTATTTGCGTAATTAAGGGGAAATCCTTACATCGATTTGTAGGTTGGGTAGAACGATAGTGAAACCCAACATCTACACAAGTTATTAATGAGAATGTTGGGTTTCGCTCTGCTCTACCCAACCTACAACTCCTAAAATCTAAAACCTAACATGAGATTAACAGATCTAAAACCCAAAGCGGGTTCTAAACACCGCAAACGCCGCATCGGTCGGGGTATTGCGGCTGGACAAGGTGCCAGCGGCGGTTTCGGAATGCGCGGTCAAAAATCCCGTTCGGGTAGCCCTACCCGTCCGGGATTTGAGGGTGGTCAAATGCCCCTCTACCGTCGTTTACCCAAACTAAAGCACTTTCCGCTGATTAACCAGAAGGTTTTCACAGTAATTAACGTTTACAAATTATCTGAGTTGCCTGCCAATACTGAAGTTACATTAGAATCCTTACTCAAAGCAGGCATCGTCACCACAAATGATGGCCCTCTAAAGTTATTGGGTGAAGGCGAAATCACTGTTGCACTCAACTGTAAAGCAGCCGCTTTCACAACCGGAGCTAGAACCAAGATTGAGGCTGCTGGTGGTACTTGCGAAGTAGTTTAAGATGCTGTCATCTCATCAATTTTTGCAGTCAAAAACCTAACAGAATCCAGCATTGCCGTTGATATAAGATTGGCAGTGCTGGATTGTTTTTTCATTCCCAGAACTAGCTAGAGAATTGTATACTTAAATTCAGAAAGGTAATAGTTCTTTATATTTCAGTGTTGATATTAAATAAATTTTCAGAGGTAATTCTAGATGGACGCTAGTAGAGAAAAAGCACCATCAGCCCAAGAGACATTCGTACAGATGGCTCAAGCAGCTGGTCTGAGAGGTCGAATTTTAGTCACACTGGGGCTGCTGATCTTAGCGCGGTTGGGGACATTTATTCCGATACCAGGGATCGATCGAGTTACATTTGCCAAAGACATCCAAAATAGCCCAGCCATTGGCTTTTTAGATATCTTCTCAGGTGGCGCATTATCGGCAATTGGAATCTTCGCCTTGGGAATTATTCCTTACATCAATGCTTCGATCATCATTCAGTTATTGACGACAGCACTGCCTTCACTTGAAAAACTTCAAAAAGAAGAAGGTGAAGCCGGACGACGCAAAATTTCTCAGATTACTCGCTATGTGGCAGTCGGCTGGAGTATTGCATACAGCGTTGGGATTGCGCTGTGGCTCAATAATACAATCGATCCAAACACGCTACTGCCAAAATATCTCTTACCCGGACAACAAGGAACTTTCTTTATTGTCGGTACGGTGATGGCTCTAGTCGCTGGCTCGATGTTTGTAATGTGGATATCGGAGCTAATTACCGAACGCGGCATTGGCAACGGTGCTTCACTACTGATCTTCCTGAATATTGTCGCCGTTTTACCCAAATCTCTCAGCGATACGTTTAACCTAGCGCAAAGTGGTGATAGTTCTATTCTCACTCGCACAGTAGTCTTAATTGCAGTATTTGTGGCGATGACGGTAGGTATTGTCTTCGTCCAAGAAGGAACGCGCCGCATCCCGATTATCTCGGCACGCCGTCAAGTTGGGCGAAGAATTCAGCGCGAACGCACCAGCTATCTGCCGCTTCGCCTCAATCAGGGCGGCGTAATGCCAATCATTTTCGCATCTTCAGTATTGGCTCTACCCAGCGCGCTGGCATCTTTTGCGATTAACAACGCTAATAGTGGTGTCGCTGGGGCAGTGGCATCTATCAGAGATGTTTTGTCACCAGGTGGTGCTGGTTATGTGCCATTTTACTTAGTTTTGATCGTCTTCTTCAGTTATTTTTACAGCTCTCTGGTAGTCAATCCGGTAGACATGGCACAGAATCTCAAGAAAATGGGTGCGAGCATCCCTGGCATTCGCCCAGGAATTGCTACAACAAAATACATTGAGGGTATTCTCGCCCGTCTGACTTTACTAGGGGCAATCTTCTTGGGTGTGGTTGCAACTGTGCCGACAGCGATCGAAAGTGGCTTAGGAGTCAGTACCTTCAAGGGTTTTGGCGCAACGTCCCTCTTGATTCTAGTGAGTGTGGCGATCGACACTGCCAAGCAAGTTCAAACTCTCGTAATATCTCAACGTTATGAAGGGATGATTGGTAAGGATTAGGCTTTGGGCTTTAGGCTTTAGGTGAGCCTATTCTCATCGCCGAATACCTAACACCTAAAGCCTAATACCTAACACCTAAATTATGACTAGACTAATTTTCCTCGGTGCCCCTGGTGCGGGCAAAGGCACCCAAGCTCAAGTTTTAGCTGAATCTGCTGGCATTCCCCACATCTCTACTGGCGATATTTTACGCGGGGAAGTAAAAGGACAAACAGACTTGGGACTAAAAGCCAAATCTTATATGGATAAAGGCGAATTAGTACCTGACTCCCTAATTCTCGACATGATTCGCGGACGACTGGCTCAACCAGATGCCAGTAATGGTTGGATTCTTGATGGATTCCCCCGTAATGTCACTCAGGCTGAATTTCTCGATCGATTGCTGGTCGAAATCGGCCAGAATTACGATCTAGCTATTAATCTCGATGTCCCTCAAGATCGATTGGTCGAAAGACTACTCAATCGAGCTACAGTCCAAAACCGTCCCGATGACACCGAGGATGTCATCCGCAGGCGTTTGGTTGTATATGATGAGCAAACTGCTCCGCTGATCGAGTACTATCGGCAGAAGGGCGTTTATCGCGAAGTTGATGGCGATCGAGATCTAGCAGCCGTTACTGGCGACTTGAAAGCGTTGATTGGTTAATTGGAGGTGACGAAGATCTACCCACCCCGCCCTTCGGGCACCCCTCCGTGGAGGGGATTTTCTGACATATCCATCTTGATTTGTCTCCACACCAAGCAGGTGAGGGCTGGACTGGAAAATCCCCTCTTGGGAGGGGTGCCGCAGGCGGGGTGGGTAGATCTCCGCTATTCACAATTCAGACTTGATCGAAAACACAACCATTCCTTGCCCCTGTTAAAATAGAATTACTAGCTAACTATTCACCGTTCTAATTGAGGTATTTACTAATTGTCTAAACAAGATTTGATTGAAATGGAGGGCACGGTGACAGAATCCTTGCCTAATGCCATGTTTCGAGTCGATCTAGATAACGGGTTTAACGTTTTAGCCCATATCTCTGGCAAAATTCGGCGTAACTATATTAAAATTCTGCCTGGCGATCGAGTCAAGTGTGAACTCACTCCTTACGACCTTAGTAAAGGACGGATTACCTACAGACTAAGAAATAAAAAATAATTTAGGTTAATCGGGAAAATAGTTAGAAGCAAAGTTGCTCAAATCCTTGATCATCAAGCATTACACTCCCAACTCCCAACTTCTGACTCCCAACTTCTCCCTCTGGCAGATCGTCTCCAGCAGAATTGTCGCGTAATTACTACTGACAATTTATCTAAAAATGTTATAATATTGAGCTTGCAGTGTTGTCTAAATTGGCATGAAAGTCCGAGCGTCTGTCAAAAAGATTTGTGAAAAGTGTCGCGTCATTCGTAGACGGGGCAGGGTAATGGTAATTTGTGCCAACCCGAAACATAAACAGCGTCAAGGTTAAGATAACTAGTCCAGGTTGCTAGTTAGTTATTAAGACCAATGACGATCGCATGGAATCTATTGAGAGTAGAGGATTGGGCGAGTTGCGCTAGCTCCAAGCCGAACCTTCTCATGAAACCATCGAACCATCGATCGAGAGCAAAATAGTGGAGAAACAAGTGTGGCACGGATAGCAGGCGTAGACCTCCCTCGCGACAAGCGGGTGGAAATCGGTCTAACATACATTTTTGGAATCGGTTTAACCCGCGCCAAAGAAGTAATAGCAAAGACGGGTGTAAATCCAGATACACGAGTTAAGGATTTATCTGATGCTGAAGTCACCCTCCTGCGTGAGCGGGTAGAAGGCGACTATCAAATCGAAGGCGACTTACGTCGCTGGGAATCGATGAACATCAAGCGATTGGTGGACATCGGCTCCTATCGGGGGCGGAGACACCGGATGGGCTTACCCGTTCGTGGTCAACGTACTCGCACCAACGCCCGCACCCGTCGCGGTCGTCGGGTAACAGTCATGGGCAAGAAAAAAGCTCCTGGCAAGAAGTAAGATGCTTCAATGGTTGTGGCAACCCAGAAATAGCGAATTGGCGATTAGTAGCTCCGAATCTCTTCTACCTAAACTAATGGTAGTTGATCGGCAGTTGCTCCTCGCCAATTAGTGTGTCTAAACCCGTGGTCACAACTACGCTTAGGTTTATATTAACCAAGCAAATTGAATCGTCAGATTTTCAGATACGCAGCCGATGTTTCATCGATTACCTCATTGATATTTTCTAATACATAGACCGACATGGCTCGACAACCTAGTAAAAAGACTGGCCCTAAAAAGCAAAAGCGCAACGTTCCAAACGGCGTAGCTTATATCCAGTCAACATTTAATAATACGATCGTCACGATCTCTGATGCGAATGGAGACGTAATCTCCTGGGCATCGAGCGGATCTAGTGGCTTCAAAGGCGCGAAAAAAGGTACTCCATTTGCCGCACAAACCGCAGCAGAAACTGCTGGTAAGCGCGCCATGGATCAAGGAATGCGTCAATTGGAAGTGATGGTCAGCGGGCCTGGTGCGGGTCGTGAAACAGCGATTCGTGCCCTCCAAGGTGCAGGGATAGAAATAACTCTAATTCGCGATGTCACTCCAATTCCACACAATGGTTGCCGTCCGCCAAAACGTCGGAGAGTCTAAGTTAATTATTTTTAGTTGATAGGATCTGCGCTGGCGATTGCCAATGTTAGGAATTATGAATTATTAGTTGTTACGTTAGAAAAATATGGTAGCTATCTAGCTGTCATTTGTAAAAGTTTAAAGTCAAGTACAAACTGGGTAGGGAGGTCACTCTGTGGCGCAGTTTCAGATCGAGTGTGTCGAGTCTAAGACCGAGTCAAATCAAAGTCAATATAGTAAGTTTATTCTAGAGCCTCTTGATCGAGGTCAAGGTATAACTATCGGCAACTCATTACGACGGGTATTATTGTCCAATTTAGAAGGGACATGTATTACTGCGGTAAGAGTAGCCGGACTAATCAGAGAAGAAAAAATCGGTGCAAAAGCTGGGGAAGCCAAAACTAGTATTAAATCTGGGACGGTCAACCACGAGTTTGCAACATTAATCGGTGTGAGGCAGGACGTTTTAGAACTACTGCTGAACATGAAAGAGGTCAAGCTCAAAAGTTATACCTCTCAACCGCAAATCGGTCGGTTGAATATAACTGGGCCAGCTGAAGTTACAACTGCTGATTTTGAATTACCTTCAGAAGTAGAGGTTGTCGATCCTAACCAATATGTGGCGACTGTCGCAGAGGGTGGGAAATTGGAGATGGAATTTCGGATCGAACGTGGCAAAGGCTATCGGTCTGTAGATAAATTTCGCGAACAAGGTCTAGCAATGGATCTACTCCAAATCGACGCTGTATTTATGCCTGTTACGCAGGTTAACTACACCACCGAAGATGTCCGCATCGACGGTGCAGTCGAAAAAGATCGGCTGATCTTAGAAATCTGGACAAATGGTAGCCTGACTCCGCAAGAAGCATTGAGCGAATCTGCCAAAATATTGGTAGATCTCCTCAATCCGCTCAAGGACATCAGCTTGGAATCCTTCCAGCCAGAGTATGCAGATGAAGAAGATCCTTCTAATCAAATTCCGATTGAAGAGTTGAACCTTTCAGTTAGAGCATACAACTGCTTGAAACGGGCACAGATCAACTCTGTTTCCGATTTGATGGGTTACACCCAAGAAGATCTCTTGGAAATCAAGAACTTCGGTCTCAAGTCCGCTGAGGAGGTTATCGAAGCTCTCGAAAAGCGACTGGGGATCAAACTACCCCATGACAAATCAGTGAAAGTCTGAGCATGTCGGGGCAGGAGATCGGTTCACAATAGATAGTGTAACTTGATGAGATTAGAATATAATCCATCCCTAGCATGAGTCTGAACCCGTGAGTGAGTCTTGTTCCAAAGGTAGTTTGATCATCATAGACCGCGAGTTATTCGATCGTACCGCTAGTGTGTGGCTCGATCGATAACACAAGTCCACACCAACAAAATCAAGGAAAAATACAATGCGTCATCGCTGTCGCGTGGCAATGCTGGGTAGACCAGCTGACCAACGGAAAGCACTGTTACGGTCTTTGACCACCGAACTGATCCGCCACGGTCGGATCACCACAACTTTGGTCAAAGCGAAAGCTATGCGCCCAGAAGTTGAAAAAATGATTACCCTCGCCAAATCTGGCACTCTTGCCGCTCGTCGTCAAGCTCTGGGCTACATCTACGACCAAGATTTAGTTCACGCTTTATTTGAGTCAGCACCCGAGCGCTACCGCGATCGCCAAGGTGGCTACACTCGCGTCGTGCGGACTGTGCCTCGGCGCGGTGACAACTCAGAGATGGCGATTATCGAGCTGATGTAGAGCCGACGGCTGCTGTTACTTGTGAATCAATGGCCAAGAAAAACCACCAACTCATAACTGACAGACCACCTGAACGTGTTGCTCTCGTGATTCAGTACTCAGGTGCTAACCTGTGTGGCTGGCAAAAGCAACCCTTTGGGCGGACAGTTCAGTCCGAGATTGAACGAGCGATTGAAAAATTTCTCGGTCAACATGTGGAAATCTATGGTGCTGGTCGTACCGACAGCGGCGTTCATGCTGCTGCTCAGGTTGCCCACTTTGATAATCCGAGTCTGATGCCTGCCGCTAACTGGGCTACGGCTATCAACAATCGGTTGCCAGATGATATCCTCATCCGTGCTTCCGCTGCTGTTGCTGATAATTGGCACGCCAGGTTCTCAGCTAGATATCGACGGTATCGGTACACCATCTATACGAATAAACAACCAAACTTGTTCGTTCGTCCCTATACGTGGCATTACTATCATGAACCGCTTGATATTACCTTAATGCAAGCTGCGATTGCCCCGCTGCTTGGTAAACATCACTTAGCTGCTTTCCACCGGACTGATTCGAGCAGGACTCACTCTTGGGTAGAAATTCAGGCTATAAGCTGTGAGCAGTCAGGGGACTTTATCCAGATTGAAGTCCAAGCAAATGGATTTTTATATGGGATGGTGCGATTGCTAGTTGGGATGCTAGTCAGAGTGGGAAATGGTGATTTATCGATCGCCGAATTCACTCGAATCTGGCAAAACGACCAGCGCGGTGAAGTTCACCATTCAGCTACTGCCAAAGGGCTATGTCTGCTTCGAGTCGGCTACGCGGATTTTCCCTTTCCTGAGTGCGTCTGGTACGATACTCAACCGCAATTTCTGTTACATCAAAGTTAGTTATATATAGCTTTACTCAATTACAAACGTTGGGTTCTGCTACCCTGAACCCAACCTACAACTGATATAAGATCGTGGAAAAAACATACTTACCGCCAACTAATAATACGGCTGATGCCAAGTGGTATATCATTGATGCAGCTGACCAACGCCTTGGTCGTCTGGCTAGCCAAATCGCCATGGTATTGCGTGGCAAAAACAAACCAACCTTCACTCCTCACATCGACACTGGCGATTTCGTCATTGTGATCAATGCGGAAAAAGTCCAGGTGACTGGTAAAAAAAGCACTCAGAAAGTTTATCGCAGACACTCTGGTCGTCCAGGTGGGATGAAAACAGAAGTTTTCTCGAAACTGCAAGTTCGTATTCCTGAGCGGATTATCGAGCAAGCTGTTAAAGGCATGTTACCCAAAAACTCAATGGGTAAGCACCTATTCACCAAGATGAACGTCTATGCAGGCACCCAGCATCCTCATGCTGCTCAGAAGCCTGAAGTCTTGGTCATCAACACTATCCCTGGAGTATAATCATGGCAGAAGCAAGTAAGAAGGCGGTTTACTGGGGTACAGGTCGGCGGAAAGCCTCGATCGCCCGCGTCCGTCTCGTCCCTGGTACTGGTAAGCTAGTAGTCAACGGCAGAACTGGGGAGGACTATTTCAACTTTCAAAGTGGTTATGTCTCCGCAGCGAGATCTCCATTAGAAACCCTAGGTTTGGAAGGTGAATACGATATTCTCGTTAACGCTCACGGGGGTGGTTTAACAGGACAATCAGATGCAGTGAAACTAGGCGTAGCTCGTGCGCTGTGCGAACTCGATCCTAACAACCGTAAACCGCTTAAAGTGGAAGGCTATCTCACTCGCGACCCACGTTGTGTCGAGCGGAAGAAGTACGGTTTACACAAAGCCCGCAAAGCCCCTCAATACTCGAAACGTTAAATCTTGGTTTGTTTGTTGGTTATTTTATCAACTTGAACAACGATTGATTAACAATTAATTATCAGGGGTAAAAGTATTCGTTCAAACTAAACCCCTAATATCTAACACCTAATACCTAACACCTAAGATTGTGGCAAAAGCTGATATTCATCCTACTTGGTACCCAGAAGCCAAAGTTTATTGCAACGGTGAAGTTGTAATGACTGTTGGTTCCACTCAACCAGAACTGCGCGTAGACGTGTGGTCTGGCAATCATCCCTTTTATACAGGGACTCAAAAACTGATTGATACTGAAGGTCGAGTCGATCGATTCCTCAAGAAATACGGGATGCTGGACACTACTGCACCCGTGGAAACTCCTGCTGCTGAGTAGCAAAGTTAATCTAAGAAACCTAGAGATGCGAAAATAAATCGCATTTCTAGGTTTTTCAATATATTTATAAAAATACACTAAAATGCTATAGAGTTAAGCATTTATCGAGCTTTTCGAGGGCAATAACTACATGACCTATCAAGAAATTGTTCGAGCGATTGAGAGTCTTTCTCTCCAAGAGCGAGATAGTTTGCTCCAATCGCTCGGTTGGGAACGAGGCGAGCGGGGAGAGCGGGAAACTCCGGTTCCAACCCAACCTCTAACTAATGGCGCGGGCATGGTTCAGGCAGCTCAATTATTAGATGAAGATGTGATTCATGCTGTCGATCGCGATGGCAATCGCTGCGAATATAAAATTGAGGATTTAATCTGGAATCCTCAGAGCTACGATTACATCAAAAACCAAAGCCACTCATTTAAGCTTGCGCTGCCAGAATTAATTCATCAATATGCTGGTAAGTACGTTGTTTTTGAAGATGGCAAGGTTGTAGATAGCGATCTCGATCGAGATATTTTACTCGATCGAGTTTGTGAGACTGATTTCTATAAGCATAGAGAAGCGATATATTACGAGTTGGTTCCTGAGAGATTAGAGATAAATGCTTGATTTTTTCTATACTCAAGTTAATGGTATATCGCCAATTCCGATCGTCAATCTCTATTTGCAAAACATTGACAACCCTTTACTAGTAGCAGTTGCCGACTGCTCGGTCTTAGATACTGGCTCCGACCTAACTTTAGTATCTTTCTCACTTATTAGCAAACTTCAAGCCAAGCTAATTTCTGGAAAAAGTCGAATTCCCTTCAAGGGATTAAGCCGACAGATTGAGGGAATACCTTATCGAGTTAAAGTCAGCTTTGATGGAGAAAAATATTTTAATGCGTTAGTAATTGCTGTTGCTGATTGCGAACTAAACGGAGAGACAATCGTTGGCAGAAATATCTTGAATCGTTATGTCATCAACTTAGATGGTCGCAATCGAGTTTTCACGATCGATTGGTAATGCGAAAAGATACATGAATCGATCGGCTATATTCCGAGAGTTTCCCACTCTCTGACTAGTGCAAAAGTGGCAATTTTGCATTCATGCCGTTGTCGTAGACACAGCCCCTCAGCACGAAAATCAATTTACCACGCAGACATGATATCAACTATGGCTTTAGTATTTTCAATTATTTAACTACTATTAGTAACTCATATACAACTATTTATTTTTATCATTTCTAGGCATCTAGTTCTTATTTTCTATTCACTATCCACTAAACAACTAAAAGACAATGGCAGAAACATACTTACTCGATAAACTCAGATCCGTCGAACAAACATTTCACGAACTCACCCGCAAGCTTGGAGATCCAGATATCGCCAGAGATGCCAGTGAGATGCAGCGCATCGGCAAAGCCCGCGCCGCCCTCGAAGCCGTCGTTGAAACATTTGACAAATGGAAGCAGACGCAAGAAGACTTAGTTGGTGCTAGAGAGATTGTCAAGGAATCAGGCAACGATCTCGAACTGCAAGCGATGGCAACCTTAGAAGCTGGCGAACTGGAAGTTCAAAGCGAAGAACTCGAACGCCAGCTCAAGGTTTTACTATTACCCAAAGATCCTAATGATGATAAAAATATCATGTTAGAAATTCGCGCAGGTACTGGTGGTGATGAGGCTGGCATCTGGGCAGGTGACTTGGTGCGGATGTATTCTCGCTATGCCGAAACCCAGAAGTGGAAAGTGAAACTAGTCAGTGAATCTCTGGCTGAGATGGGCGGCTTTAAGGAAGCTGTATTAGAAATCCAGGGTGAACTGGTATATAGTCAACTCAAATTTGAAGCTGGCGTACATCGGGTGCAACGGGTACCCTTAACCGAGTCTGGCGGACGGGTACACACATCCACCGCGACTGTGGCAATTATGCCCGAAGTCGATGAAGTCGAGATCTTTATCGATCCTAAGGATATCGAAATGAGTACTGCTCGATCGGGTGGTGCCGGTGGACAAAACGTTAACAAAGTAGAAACTGCTGCTGACTTATTCCACAAACCCACCGGAATTCGGATCTTCTGTACCGAAGAACGTTCCCAACGTCAGAATAAAGAACGGGCGATGCAAATTTTGCGGGCGAAGCTGTACGATATCAAACTGCGCGAACAGCAGGAAGAGGTAACTTCGATGCGGCGGTTGCAAGTCGGAACGGGATCTCGATCGGAAAAAATTCGCACCTACAACTATAAAGATAACCGCGCTACCGACCACCGACTTGGACACAATTTTGGTCTGGAGAAGGTGCTATCTGGGGATCTGGAGGAGGTAATCCAAAGTTGTATCTCTCAGGATCAACAAGAGCGTTTAGCCGAGCTAGCAGCCTCTACAGGTGGATAATACAGATCACTTTTCTTAAACACCATTTTTAATCACCTCTCTCAATAAATTATCTTTCACCATCGATTGACGCAGGACTTCGAGCAGCATATCTTGCGCCGTTGGCAAGTCAAGTTGCCCGACTTGTTCTTTGTACACCCTCAGATTGAATTGTTGCTCAAAACTAAGTCCAGCAGAAATATTCATAGTTAATGATTAGATTTTAAGTACGGTTCGATCGAAAGCTGAATGAAAATTTTTAAGTGTCAACATTCAGCTTTGAATCATCGATTCGATCCTGAGTCCTTTAGACAATAATCTGAGGATGAATTAGGTCGTATCCGGCTGCTTTTAGCTTCTGATTGTTAACTTGTAGGCTTTTGCGTGGAGGACTGAATTTGGAGGCATCCCAGTTAACTGTTGGCAGTCCGTAGGCAGCACAAACAAGTTTTACCTGTTCTTTAACAGTAAGTTGGCTATCATCAACCAAATTGTAGATTCCATCTAGCTGATTTAACCGCGCAAATTCGATCGCACTGATGATGTCGTCGCGGTGAATCCAGTTGATAAATCGATCGCCTTTTCCTGGCATCGTCATTCCGGCTAAACCACCAAACATATTCACTAATTCTCGGCCTGGCCCATAAATTCCGCCTAGTCTCAAAACGCAGACTTTTTGGGAGTCGGTGGCTGCATTCAGGATAATCTGTTCAGCTTCGTAAACTACTTGACTGTTGCGATCGAGTGGATCGATATTAGCAGTTTCATCGACCCATTCACCCTGACGATCTCCATAGACAGAACAACTACTTAAATAAATAACTTGTTTAATGGTGGGAGCATTACTCAAGGCGATAACTAGATTCTTTGCCGTGTCGAGATAGGTAGTCTCATAGGTTGATGCTGCTGCTTCCTGAGAACCTGTGGGTGCAACACATACAACTAGAGTATCTTGACCTTCGAGCAGTGAATGTACCGCATTGAGGTCATCCCCTTTGGTCACGACTGCTTTAGAAACAGTTGCGGCGAGTTCAGCCACTCGGCTTCTAGTCGTAGTTGTCCCTGTGACAAAATGTCCTTGATCTTGCCAATAATCAGCTAATGCACCGCCCACGTAGCCACAACCCAAAATAGCAATATTTTCAAAGGTTGGTCGATGCCGCGACTGTTGACTTATCAACTTTTGGAGCAGACCCATGTCCAGAGTAGGTATATCTCCCTCAAAAGGGTTATTTCTGTCAGTTGGGTTGTACATTGCACTCGTCAATATTGGGGACAGTAAGTTACTAACTCAATTTTAGCATTAACTTTTGTAACAAACTATTGACATCCTACTAATTTACTCATCTCATACATAGGTCGGATAACCGTCATCTCCAACAATTTAGCACCACTCAGCACTAGAAATCGGTATGAACGATTCTCTTCCAGAGACGCTACGCGATCGAATCAACCAACTCATCACGGCTGCATTAGCAGCAGTCGATCCATACAAGGCGATTCAAAATCACTTGCGGTTAGATGAAGACAATCTAGCTATTGGCAAGCGCGTAATTAACTTAACAAGTAAAGATATTCGTTGCGTTGTTGTTGGGAAAGGTTCTGTACCAATGGCTCGATCAATCCACGCACTTCTGGGCGATCGAATTTCGCAAGGATTAGTTGTTACTAAATATGATCATTTAGGTGATGCTAAATTTCCAGATAATTGGGAAGTAATTGAATCAGCACATCCAGTTCCTGATGATCGAAGTGTACATGCGGGCGATCAAGTGTGGGAATTACTCAACGATTGTACTGAACAAACTTTAGTGCTGGCATGTATTTCTGGCGGTGCTTCTGCTCTAGTCGTTGCGCCGCGCAATTGGAGTGCTTTAAATACACTATTAACCAATCCACCTACCGCTGAAATTACTCAGGAAATCCAACAGTTAATTCACGCTGCTTTAGTAAGTCAATCTATTGATATTGGTATCGTTAATCCCAAAGAAAGTATCTCTTTAAAAGCACTGCAAGCGATCGGTATGGCACTATTAGGGAGTGGATTGTCGATCGAGAAAATCAATGCCGTGCGATCGAGGATCGATCGATTGAAAGGTGGTGGTTTAGTAGAGCGAGTTGGTAAGGGTAAAGTAATTGGACTAATTTTATCAGATGTAATTGGCGATCCAATTGGCTCGATTGCGTCAGGTTTAACCAATCATCCTGCTGCTGAGAATATCTTAGTGGGAAATAATCTTCAAGCTTGTGAAGCTGTGGCAAACGCTGCGTGTGAGTTAGGTTATCATCCGCAGATTGTTACTACTAAATTAGATGGAGAAGCGCAGGTGAGAGGCGTAGAAATTGCGCGGGAAATTATAACAAAACCCGCAAGAACTATTCTAATCTATGGTGGTGAAACAACTGTTAATTTACCTGAAAATTGCACTGGAAAAGGTGGACGAAATCAGGAGTTAGGATTAGCCTCAGCGATCGAATTAGCTAAACACAATATTCCAGCGTGGGTAATTACACTTGCAACCGATGGCACAGATGGGCCAACTGATGCGGCGGGAGTAATGGTAAATGAACGGACAATTGATCGATCTATTTCACTAGGAATAGATGCTCAGTCTGCACTCGATCGACATGATGCTTATCCATTTTTTCAGAAATTGGGAGACTTGCATTTGATTGGCGCTACGGGGACAAATGTTGCTGATATTACGATCGCAATTCGCCCATGAAACCCAAAGCCTAGATCCCGCGTTTCATCGCCCGATCCATATCTCGCTTATCATCTTTCTTCTTGAGATCGTCGCGCTTATCGTGAAGCTTCTTACCCTTTACCAGGGCGATCGTCACTTTAACCTTACCCCGCTTTAGGTACATTTTTAATGGTACCAATGTCAAACCCTGCTGTTCAACTTTTCCCGTTAGCTTGCGAATCTCCTGCTTGTGCATCAGCATTCTGCGGGTGCGGGTTGGTTCGTGGTTGAAATATGCTCCGGTAGACGTGTGAGGTGAAATGTGAGCATTTAGCAGCCAAATTTGACCTTGGCGCAGCAACCCATAACCATCACGTAGGTTGGCTTTACCCTGGCGAATGGATTTTACTTCCGTTCCCATCAGTTCAATCCCCGCTTCGTAAGTTTCGAGGATTTCATAGAGGAATCGTGCTTGCCGATTATCGGCAACAATTTTGATACTATCAGACTTTTCTTTCTCGCTCATACTTCTATTTTACTACCGACCCGTTCCAGTGTCCAAAGTAGTTGCTCCAAAAATTTGATTGTTAGAGATTGCTTCAGCTAGAGATCCTGCTCTCCTTTTATTACCTGAAAGTTGAGAAATCCAGCAGGCACATCTACCTTTTTAGTACTAGTAGCACACAACTTTAGCTAAAGTTCTGGACTAATTGGTGAAATTTGGTATAGTTATCTCAACAAAAGCGATTTTGTTGTTCCATGTATTGTATCTGAGCGCAAGCTGAGATCGCATTAAACCAGATACTCAGTAGTAATTAATTACTATCTAGTTTAAGTGTAGTTAACTGCAATCTCGCTGGACATTCAGACTACTCTCAATTAATGGAGCAGCTGGGATCAAATTTGTCACTGATGATAAGCTAACTAAATTTTAATCGAACACAAATAATTATTGGTGTGATAGCGCCTGTTGTTGGCTTAGCCTCATTTAAGGTGCATCAGGGGTGTTCTATTTTGCTGATAAGAAAATATTATGGGTAATTCTATTGATTTTGATGGTCGTCCGATTCACTTTATCGGGATCGGGGGGATTGGCATGTCAGGACTTGCCTATGTACTGGCACGACGTGGATTGGCTGTCTCTGGTTCCGATTTGCGCTCGACTAATATTACTCGGAAGCTAGCAGCTGAAGGGGCACACATTTTTCTAACGCAGGATGCGAGTAATTTAGAGTATTTCCAGAATCATCCATCGGGACATCACAGTCCTCAGATCATCTGCTCGACTGCAATTAGTCAAGCTAATGAGGAACTTGCAGCGGCGCTATCGCTGGAGTGCCCGATTTTTCATCGATCGGATGTACTGGCAAAATTAATTAGTGAATATTCAAGCATTGGTGTTGCTGGGACGCATGGTAAGACAACGACAAGTAGCATGATTGGCTATATGTTGGTGGCGGCAGGAGTCGATCCGACAATTGTTGTGGGTGGAGAAGTTACAGCTTGGGATGGCAATGCCCGCGTGGGGAAAAGTAAGTATTTTGTGGGGGAGGTTGATGAATCGGATGGTTCGATTGTTAAGCACTCACCGACAATTGGGGTGATTACCAATATTGAACTAGATCATACGGATCACTATAAGAGTCTCGATCGAGTGATTGATGTCTTTACAATATTTCAGCAGCAGTGCCAACTTACGATCGGCTCAGTAGATTGTGAGACTGTGAGAGAGCGGATTAAACCGACAGTATCTTACAGTGTCGAGGCTGGACAAATTGCTGACTATACTGTGACTGATGTTAATTATCATTCAGCCGGAACTTCGGCACAGATACATGAATACGGAAAATTATTGGGCACTCTAGAGTTAGGGGTTTTAGGTAAACATAACTTGAGTAATGCTCTAGCAGCCGTCGCCGTAGGTCGTAAGATTGGCTTAGACTTTTCATCGATCAGTGCTGGTCTCAATAGCTTCGATGGTGCCAAACGGCGGTTTGAACTTCGAGGATATCAGAATAACATTACTTTTATCGATGACTACGCTCACCATCCCAGTGAGATCCTCGTCACGCTTAGTGCAGCTCGCTTGCGAGTTGGGGCTGACCGTCGAGTTGTTGCTGTCTTCCAACCCCACCGATACAGCCGCACCCTAGAATTTTTGGCTGAATTTGCCAAATCTTTTACAGATGCTGATGTAGTTGTGATTACAGATATTTATAGTGCAGGAGAAGAAAATACTGGAGCCATCAGTGGCGAACAAGTAGCAGCAGCAATTGGACACTACCATCCAGATGTTTGCTATCAACCCAGCTTTGAGGCTGTATCTCAGCTCCTAACTCAAAATCTCCAGCCAGGTGACATCTGCTTGTGCCTAGGCGCAGGCAATCTCAATCAAATTATTCCCGATCTCATAGCTGCCTATAAAACTACATCACACCAAAAGCAACCAGAAACTGTCGTGTAAAACTTAATGTTTAAGGTATCATCAGTGCTAAATTCTTTCTAATTGAGTAATTAAGCTGTATTAAATATTCAGTAACAGATTCAATAATTAGATCGGCTAAAACGTTTTGATACCTCAGACTTAAATCCGAGACAATCTCTTTTGAACCTATTCTCCTGTATTCTCTGTAGCTAGTTAAGTGCCCCGTTTTCGATTAAATATATTATTTCTCCACTATGACACTTTCCCAAGACCGTCTACCTACTGTAAGCACTCAAGCCCAGCGCTCAGTAGAAATTCCTTCCACTAGTAATCGAGAGTGGGAAATCCCGCCCAATTGTCTAATTAGGTCGGCTATATCACTCAAAGGTTTGACAACCTGGAAAGTAGGCGGATTGGCACAGTGGTATTTAGAACCCCGCACTCTGGCTGAAACCCAGAGTGGTTTGGCTTGGGCAACTCAGCATGGTTTGCCAATTACAATCATCGGTGCTGGTTCTAATTTACTAATTAGTGATCGAGGTTTAGCGGGTTTGGTAATCTGTACGCGCCACTTGCGGCATGTGGACAGCCATTTGGATAACGAGCGACTGTCGATCGTCGCAGATGCGGGTAGAATGGTCGCTAGCCTAGCTTGGCAAGCAGCTCGTAGGGGTTGGACTGGAATGGAGTGGGCAGCGGGGATACCGGGCACTGTCGGCGGTGCTGTGGTGATGAATGCTGGAGCGCATGGGCACAGTACTCAGGAAATTTTAGTTAGTACAGAGGTGTTGAATCTGGATGGCTCGATCGAGATACTTGCCAATCAAGAGTTAGACTACAGTTATCGACATTCCAATCTTCAAGACGACTCACGACTGGTATTAAGTGCCAGGTTTCAACTGCAAGCAACAGGCAACCCTGAAGAAATTAAAGCCAATACTTTCCGCGACTTGGAAAAGCGTCACAGCAAGCAACCTTACGACAGACCTAGTTGCGGCAGCGTATTTCGCAATCCTTTGCCCCAACATGCAGCAGCATTAATCGAAGGATTAGGACTCAAAGGATGCCGGATTGGCGGTGCAGAAGTTTCCACTCTTCATGCTAATTTTATTATTAACCACTTGGATGCCACTGCTAGTGATATTAGAGAATTAATTTACTATGTCCAGCAACAGGTTGCAGCAAAACACTCGATCGAACTCGAACCAGAAGTGAAAATGCTTGGAGAATTCTAAGTGTTAGGCGGATACCCTCACCCCCGAATACCCCGACTCCAGTAAGATGGAGTATTGTTTAGACTGACTAAAATTTAAAAGATTATGACTCAAGGAAAAGGATTTGGCGGTTTCGGTCTTGGTAAAATGAAAGAACTTGCTGATGCTTTCAAGAAAGCTCAACAAGTTCAAGAAGATGCGAAAAAGCTCCAAGAAGAACTGGAGCAAATGGAAATTGAAGGACAAGCAGGCGATGTTACCGTCGTCTTGAGTGGAAACCAAGAACCTCGTAGAGTGAATATCGGTGCTGATGCAGCTAGCAAGAGTCCAGAAGAACTCTCTCAACTAGTACTTGATGCGATGATGGATGCTTATGATAAGTCCACCGCCACCATGCGCGAACGGATGGAGCTACTCACCAGTGGCTTAAATATTCCTGGATTGTAATCTTATTAGCGACCAGCTAGTAGAAGTTAATTGATAATATGGGTATTGCTGTACTATTTGTATTTAGCAGTACCCATATTTGCTTTCGATCGTAAATTATTCACCATCCACCAATTAAATGGATTCTGTCGAACAGAAATATCGTCGGATCAGAAATGACTTGCAGCGGGGTGGTTTTGCGCTTGCCTTGGTATTTATTGCTGGGACATTGTGGTACAGTCTGGTCGAGGGTTGGCACTGGTTAGATGCAGTATATATGACCGTGATTACCCTCACCACTGTCGGTTACGGTGAAACTCACCCATTGGGAGATCGGGGACATATTTTCACAATTGCCTTAATTTTAGCTGGAGTAATTACGATCGGTTATATTGTCAATCGATTTACAGAAGCTTTGATTGAAGGCTATTTTATAGAAGGTAGAAGACTTAGACAGCAGCGCAAACTTGTGGAATCTTTATCAGAACATTTTATCATTTGTGGTTTTGGTCGAATTGGGAGACAGATTGCGACTGAATTTGCCGCTGAGGGCACAGCATTTGTGATTGCCGATGCCAGTCTCGAACAGGTGGGTATAGCTCAATCAGAGGGCTACAGTGCAGTCCAGGCTGATGCAACTTTAGATGAAACGCTGCTGAGACTGGGCGTGGAAAAAGCAGCTTGTTTAGTAGCAGCTTTACCTTCTGATGCCGAAAATCTCTACATTATCCTATCTGCAAAAACTCTTAATCCAAACATTCGAGCAATTGCCCGTGCGAGTAACGAGGAAGCTGTTTTGAAGCTGCAACGGGCTGGCGCAGACAAGGTTATATCTCCTTACATCACTGGTGCAAAACGGATGGCTGCGGCAGCTTTAAGACCCCAGGTGATGGATTTCATGGATGGAATTGTTGCTAGCGACAGGTCTTTTTATATGGAGGAGTTTCTAATTGATGTCGAAACTTGTCCTGTAGCTGGGTTATCTCTGCGGGAAGCTAAATTGCGCTCTCAATCTGGTTCTCTAGTATTGGCAATCAGGCGACGAGATGGGCATCTAATTGTTGGGCCAACTGGGGAGACGATTATTATGGCTCAGGATATGCTGATTTGCATGGGAACAGCGGACCAATTGCGGGTATTGAATCGCATTTTAGATCCCTTAATTGCTGGTACTAATCGATCTTAATTTCTTCTGACTGAAATACTCCTTCGTGGTTTAGTACCCAGCTTTTAAAGTCCGTAACTTTGCCCTGAACTACAGACACAATCGGGTATGAATATATCTCCCAGGCTTGGGATAGATCGCAATCAGAAGGAATAGCGGGATAATCAGGATGGGAATGAAAAAAGCCGATAATATCAAGCTGAGTATTTCGCGCTCTTATTTGAGCTTGAAAAATATCTTGCGGGGCAATTGTATAACGACTACGTTTAGTTCTAATAATTGAATCAGCAATTTTCGAGTCATCACCCAATTCAGTTTTCCCCCAAACGTTAATTGTCGGCACAACTTTAGCAACAGTTTTAACCTCATTGCTAATTGTTCCAATTAAGATGCCACAAGCTTCTTCTGGATAGATATTTTCGGCATGAGCATAGATGATTTGTATTCGTGTCGCACTAATTACTATTGTCATGTTTACTTGAGGATAGTCAATAGTAGATCGTGATTAGTTACTGCGAGTCACCACTAGAGCATTAATCGATTGACTTTTGGTAATCTGACTTGGCTGTTTATACATCCAGAGCTTAACTGATTTTTGATCTGGTGCAATACAAGCATAAAAGCCCAATCGTTCTGTGATTTTTGGCGCTGAGTAACCATAGCTACTTTCACAAGGAATAGCAGCTTGCTCTGGAGCTACATCACTCATTCGATCGATCAAAACTTCATTAAAGTATTCTACAGCTCCACCTACTGGAATTTTAACAAGATCAATGCCGTTGCCATCACTATAATTTCCATTTTGCAATAAAGTGGGTCCCCACCGATAAATTACTCTAGTCCCGACCCAGACACTATCATTCGGTGGATCTGCGAGGTAATAGACAATTGGGTTAGTGAGCTTGCTATTTCGAGCAGGTTTGAGCAGCAAGATCGGCTCAATTCTACTACTTCCCGATGCTGGACGGAAACCATCAATTGTTGTAGGTACGGCGGGAATATTAGTCGTTACTTGTTGGGACATCTTAATCTCGTCAGTCATAAAAGCTAGTGCCTGTTCGAGTTCTAATCTATCTGTCGTCTCGATTTGACTACGTTGATTTGCATTCATGATTGCATATAAACCACTACCACTTAAAGTTATCACTATCCCTGTAATCGCGACAGCAACTAATAATTCAATTAAGGTAAATCCTTGCTCTTTAGTTTTGAATTTCATTTAATTTCCTCCTCTTTGCCAAGCACTAACTGGGCTTATTTGTGGCGGCTGTTCTACTTTAGTAATTCCAAAATCCGACCAGTTACCTGCTTGAATAATTGGAATTGCACTCGGATTAGTAGCAGAGTCCCAACTTTTTACCCATAGTGCGCCAGTAATATTTCGATTGGGATTGGGAGTAGCGGAACTAATACTGCTGGCATCAGCAAATGGTGCGTGGATAAATGCAGTAATTGCAGCATTATCTTTAATTTTAAGCTTGAGTGTCTCAGTACTGCCGTAGATGCGTAGATTAGGTTGGGTGGGATTAACGTCTATAGTTTGACTGCCTGCTAAATCGATATTGCCTTTAAGATAGAGATTGACTTTTTGCTTAGCTGTTACATAAATTTTAAGTCGATCGATATCCTGTAATTTAATCGAGTGTCTAGAGCTAGCATTGTCTATATCTACAAGATAATGATATTCACCTTTCGCATCAGGAAGATCGAGGGAACTTAATCGCGGCAACTGAATCGAAGTCGTAATTGCTGGAAGTAAAATAGCTGTACTTGGAACAACTCTAGGTGCTGGAATCTGCGTAAAGGGATCGGCAATAATTTGTCCATTAGGTACCCCAGAAATTAGGGTGATCTGAGTAAGATCTACACCAATAACGCCATCAGGATCGATAGTTGGTAATTGAGGACAGGCTGCTGCTTGAATTTGTCCTGTGACTTTTTGATTAGGATTTAGATTAAATGTATTTGCCCACAGCGCTGGCGGAGCGATGTTTGCCGATTCATTGCCGATCGGTATTTCAACTGTTAAAGTACTCTTAGAACTATTTTGCGTCGTATTATACGCATCAATTTCTCCAGCTACTGTTAGTTTGCCAATGCCATCTTGATATTGATAATTAATAATTTTATATCTACCTTTATTACGATCGCCAGCATCTAAATTAATCCAAGTATTTTTCTTGAATAATTCACTTTGTGATTTAGCTAAAGGTAAATCTATCAACCGACAATTTGCCTGATCTGGGGTTAAAGTATCGAGCTTATCAACCCAGCGATCGAGATTCGTGGTTGCGAGTAGTTTATGTCGATCAAGAAATGATTGTACTCTGATAATTCCCGCTTCCGCGACACTCATTGCCCGATTAGTTTCTCGTTGAGAATTGGTAGTGATTCGATCGCTCTGAGAACGCCCAATCATACTAGCCGCCACAATAATCATCACCAATCCCATCCCTAAAGCTAGGGGTACCGCAAATCCAGCTTGAGTATCTTTTGTGGTGGTTTTAACAATTCTCAAATAATATCTAATCATCATCCTCGAAATCTAATAAAATTTATTCCAGCCATCTAAAGCCTGCTTGGTGTGCTAAAGTCTAAAACCTGACTAACTCAGTTTGCGACAACTATTACTCACCGAATCGTAGGTACCTAATCGAATAATTCCTAGTGGTGCAGAAATCGTCAGACAGCGAGCATTGCCTGGATTCCCCTTAACTGCTAAAACAAACGATTTATTAGTAGTTGTATTCCCGCGAATTCCATACTGAATCGATCCAGATGCACCTGTATAATCGAGATCGATCGCATCTGGTAAGCTGACATCACCACTGAGGAGACATCCTTGCTGTCCGGTAATTTTATTAGTATCTTTGTCGAAAGTCAGAGTGCAACTCTGATTCCGCCGAATTGCTTCTTGCTGTGCTTGGCGGAGACTCGCGACTACTATATCGGTCGCTTGAGCTAACTGAGCGCGATTCTGGGCAGCCAGCAGGCTGGGAACACCCATCGCCATCAAGATCCCAATGATCGAGATTACCACTAGTGATTCGATTAATGTAAAGCCGAGCGCCTTACTGACATTGGAGTGCAGCATCAGGCATCACCTCGGTATAAAAGTGAAGAATTGGTTGTCCAAGCTGTGCCCCGTTAGTGGGCGTGACTGTATATTGAATCCCCAAGATCTTGGCTTGAGTATTTTCGGGGATAGAGGGAATGCTGACGCTGCGGGTAATTTGAAACGTTTTACCCGTTCGACTAGTTTCAATCAAAGTTGGTAGGGCGTAATCGGCGGTTCCGGTAGTATTGCCACCAGCTAAATTGTCCCTGATGAGATCTGCGAATCCAGCGTCAGCAGCAGCTGGGGCGCACCGCAGTCGGTGGAGATTGATGGAAACTTGAGTGGGGGTGATTTGCGAGCGAACTTGCTCTAGATCTGCTTGCACCCATTGATTAGCTTCACTGATCTGCAATGCTTTGGACTTGAGCAGCATGGCTACCACCATCCCCTGCAAGGCAACTGCGACAAAGGTAGTAACTAGCAAAATTGCCACTAGCACTTCTGACAATGTAAACCCCGCTTCCAGCAGCCCAGAGCGGCTAATTAGAGAGGATTTGGATCGATGATGAGTAAATAGCTGAAATCGCTGGGGCTGGTTCGGATACATTAAGTCGATTGCCAGATATCCCCAGCGGGGATACTCAGCAAGCTAGAATTTGTTAAGGTTGACACCTGCATCTTTCGCCATTGCTGCTAAACCTTTAATCTCAATCGTTTTGATTGCTTTAGTCGAAAGCTTCAACCGGACAAAGCGATTTCCTTCTGCCCACCAGACCCGTTTCCACTGCAAGTTAACTTGTTGCAGTTTTTTGTTACGGTTGTGAGCGTGAGAAACTGCCATCCCATTGTTGGCTCTCTTACCAGTCAGTTGACATACACGAGACATAGAAACCTCCTATCTTGAATGCGCTGTTCGCAAAATGACGACACAGCCTCCCATTGTAGCTAATTTCTGCCCGTCTACGAAACTGAAAATTTACGGAATTTGAGTAATTGACTACGGATGTAAGTCTGCTGGTGTAAATACTAACGCAGTGTAATGTAATACCACAATCAGCCATTTGGCTGGATTAGGCGTTAGGCTTTGGGCGTTACGAAGTTTTATTCGTAGGTTGGGTTGCGCCCAGCACTAGCGGAGCATCTATGTCAGGAGATAACCCAACATCTACTACACCAACACCTTAGAAACGTTGGGTTTCATTCTTCTGCTTGGTGCGCTTCCATGGTCGGGAAACCCGACCGGAGCGCATCCGCAACCCAACCTACAATAGATTCATTTTCAAATTTAACAGCACCTTGTCTGAGTAATTCCCAACCAGAACTAGTCCATTTAACCACTGTCGATGGCTGTCCTAAACTAGGTATTTCTGAATCAAAATCTAGTGTGAATACTTGCGGAAATCGATCGCTAATTTCAGCCATTGTTAATAGTGGAGACTCTCCAGATAAATTGGCGCTAGTGGTCGCTAATGCACCTGTTTGGCGGAGGATCGATCGAGCAATATTACAAGCAGGTACTCGCAATCCAATTGTGTGATTTTCGAGTGGATTCATTACTGTGGGAATTCGTTCAGAAGCAGGTAATACCAAAGTTAGGGCACCTGGAAAGTATCGACTAGCTACATCCTGCCACAAACTGACTTCTTGAGCAGTTCCTTGAACAAATTGCCATAAGTCGCTAATTTCACCCACCATTAAAATCAGGGGTTTATCTTGACTCCGTTGTTTAGCGGCAAAAATTAATTTAGCGTGTTCTGGCAATGTTGCTAAGGCTGGTACTGTGTCGGTGGGAAAGCTAATTAAACTGCCAGTTTTAGCCACCGTAATTAGCTGATTTAAAGAAACTTGAGGCACTGCAAATTATTTTTAAAAGAGGTTTTATTAGAATAGTCAAAAGCTAATAATATTAACGCTAAATTATCGACCAAACAATCCCCGAATTCCATCAACTGCGCGACGAGTTTCATCGACTGTTTCGCGGACATCCCGCACAGATTGTAATGTTGCTTTGATGTTATCAATTTTGTCGCGAGGATCTGGCTGACTGCTGGCAACATAAGCCGCACCTGCTTCTGGCGCTGGAGATTTTTCGATTTGCAATGTATCAGTATCAATTCCCACTGAACCAGCCTTGTCTAAGAATACGCTAATCGGCATTGCGTAGTTAAATCCAGGCTTAATCTTAGCAGCCAAGCCCATCGCAGCTTCTTGGCTTAAACCCGATTCTATTAATTGACGCGCATCTTCTTTATCGCCCATCCCATGAATGCCTACGACTCTACCAGCAGTATCTAAGACTGGACAGCCACTCATCCCTGCGCGAGTAACATTGGTATAAATCATGCT
>JANNDQ010000053.1:0-4904 GCA_031387965.1 Chamaesiphon sp. OTE_75_metabat_567 | reverse complement strand
TTCTATGAACGCGATCCTGAAACCATGCTAGCTCCAGCTACCCTGCGTCAGGTGCATCCACTCGGTAAGTCACCAATTATCACCGATGGAGATCTGACATTAGCAGAGTCTGGCGCGATCGTCGAGTATCTGGTGGCGCGGTATGGACAAGGGCGACTTGCGCCTGCACTCGATCTCCCTCAGCGGCTGCGATACACTTACTGGCTACATTATGCCGAAGGTTCGGCGATGCCACCACTGCTGTTAAAATTGGTATTTGACAGGCTTGAACAGGAACCATTACCATTTTTCATCAGACCTTTTGCTAAGCTGATCTCCAGTCGGGTCAAGGATACTTTCATCGAACCACAAATCGCCCAACATTTCGACTATTTGGAAGCAGAACTAGCCAAGAATTTATGGTTTGTTGGCGACGAATTTACCGCCGCCGATATTCAGATGAGCTTTCCGATTGAGATGGCAGGTTCAGACACTAACCGACCGAAATTAATCGGCTATCTGGATCGCATTCACACCCGTCCAGCTTACCAAAAAGCGTTGACGCGAGGGGGTGAGTATGAGATTCCCAAATAGGCAATTCAATTTAATTAACTTTCAACTAAAATATCATTGTTAACTACATTCTGCTGATTTTATGAAAACTACCGCATACGCTGCCCAAAGTGCAACAAGTCCACTCGCACATTTTGAGCTGGAACGTCGAGATCTGGGCAAGCACGATGTCCAGATCGAAATTCTCTATTGCGGTGTCTGTCACTCGGATCTGCACACTGTCCGTGGCGAATGGGGCGGTACGACTTACCCGTGCGTACCTGGGCATGAAATTGTCGGACGGGTGGTAAATGTCGGCGAACACGTCCAGAAGTTCAAAACAGGTGATACCGCAGGAGTTGGCTGTATGGTCGATTCTTGCCGGACTTGTGCCAACTGTGAGGAAGACTTAGAGCAATTCTGCCCAGACACAACATTTACCTACAATTCTGCTGACAAACATTTAGGTGGCGCTACCTTCGGCGGTTATTCTAAGAGCATCGTCGTCGATGAAGCTTTTGTGCTGCACATTCCCCAGAACTTGGATCTTGCTGCTACTGCGCCACTCCTCTGCGCGGGCATTACCACCTATTCTCCATTGCATCATCACAATGTCAGTAAGGGTCAAAAAGTTGGGGTGGTGGGACTGGGCGGACTGGGACACATGGGGGTGAAATTAGCGAAGGCGATGGGCGCGCAGGTGGTTGTCTTCACTACGTCGTCGAGTAAGGTTGAGGATGCAATCCGGCTCGGAGCAGATGAAGTAGTCAATTCCAAAAATGCCGATGAGATGAATAAACACCTCAATAGTTTCCATTTCATTCTTGATACTGTGTCTGCACCACATGATATTAATGCTTATCTCTTGCTCTTAAAACGTGACGGCAACCTTACCCAAGTTGGGGTACCGCCCGAACCACTTTCGCTAAATGTGGGTACCTTGATTTTTGGTCGCCGCAGCCTGAGCGGTTCACTGATTGGCGGCATCAAGGAAACTCAGGAGATGCTTGATTTTTGCGGTGAGCATAATATTACGTCTGATATTGAACTAATTCAGATTCACGATATTAATACAGCTTACGATCGATTGGTCAAAAGTGATGTCAAATACCGCTTCGTGATCGACATGGCATCGTTACAGCCAGAATGAAGCAGCTGTGAGCAAAACTCGAACTTAACTAAAATCTAGCTGCTGTCCTGAATGTTTGGGAAATACCTGTGCTAACTTACTGGCATCCACCGCCAATCTTTTCGTTAGCACCGTTCCCAACACATCGCGAAAATCTGTTGTTACGGCTAGATCTCGCCCTTGATATCGTTGTTCTGGCTCCAATCCAGACCATTTGCCATACACTTTTCCGCCCAGCATCCCACCACCGAGGAGCCACATCACATTCCCATGTCCGTGATCAGTGCCACCGTTGCCATTTTCCTTAATTGTCCGCCCAAATTCCGACATCACCACAATCGTCGTATTTTGATAAGCTGCCCCTAACCCCTGTTGCAGTGCAACTAAGCCGTTGCCTAATTGGTTCAGATTACGGGCTAGATTACCCTGTGCCGCGCCTTGATTGATATGAGTATCCCAGCCACCGACGGCGAGAAAGGATACCTGAATCCGAGGATCTCGTGCCATTAGCCGAGCTAGTCGTTGGGCATCACCAGGGAAGCCATTAGGCAGAGTTGCGCCATTGTTTGCCATCTTCATCTCAGCTTCGAGATCCTTGAGTAGCTCAGTGCGCGCAACTCTACCTTCGCGATAAGTCCGACTGAGCGCATCATTACTACCATACAGTCGATCGAATGCACTGGCAATTTGCGGCTTGTCAAGCTGAAGCCGATTCCCCGCACTGCGCCCTGCTGCTAGATTGGCTACTGCTGTTTTGCCTAGCAAGATTCGGGGCGTAGTTGCGCCGACGCTGACTGCCTGAATGGGATTCTTGTCAGACATGACCCCTAGCAGTCGATTCATCCAACCATCGGGGGTGGATTTCACGCCTGGGGTACCGCTTTCAATATAGTCCTGCGCATCAAAATGCGATCGAGTCTCATCCTTAGAGCCACAAGCATGGACGAAGGCGAGACTCTTTTGTTGCCACAGTGGGAGCAGGGGCGCTAGGGCAGGATGCAAACCAAACCGTCCATCGAGATCCAGTGCGCCATTGGGTTGCCCTGGTTGGGGGATGGCAATTGTTGGTCGATCGGTATAATATGTAGGTTCCTGATAAGGAATAACGACGCTCAAACCATCGATCGCACCTCTGAGCAATACGACAACCAATCGTTGAGGATTGGGATTTGTGGCGGCGAAACTCCGAGCTGCCCAACCATGGGTACCGATGCCGATTAAGGACGAGACAGAGAATAGACTAGATTGAATTAAGAATTGACGACGGTTCATAAAATCGAAGATACTAAAGAAGTGGTAATGAATAAATAGAAGACCATGACGGTAGAAAGATGGACTGATGAGATGTTGGATAAGCTAGCTAATTCAATTTCAGATTTAGGCGAAGATGTAAAGGGCAATACTGATGCAATCAAACAATTGAGAGAAGAGAGTAAAGAACAGGGAATTCGCTTTGCTGCCTATCAACAATCATCTCAGTGGGTAGTAAATCTTGCTTTTGCATTGATTGCTAGTGCAACTGTAACTACATTAGCCTCAGCTATCTTTCGTCGCTAAATTACTTTCTCATAAATTCAGGACTGCCGAGAATTAATGCCGCCCGAAGATCTGGGCTGCTGGAGTCGTTGGCAAAGCCTTTCCTCTGGAAAATCGCTTGTTGAGTTTTGAGCGAAAAGTTATTACCTAAAGTCGTGGCTAGTTTAACCGGATCGATGACTGAAGTCGTCATTGGAGCTGATAGCGAAGCCTGTGGTGCTGTAGTTGTTGATGCCGAAATTGGTAATTTACCCTTAGCTAAATTAGTGGCATAGTTGAGCCGACGAGTCATACTATCGGGATTTAGCCAAGCAGCTTGAGTATTTTTATAACCATTTGGAGTCGGGCAGTTATAGAGTGGCATTCCCTGCTGTTTCAAGAAATCATTTAAAGGTTTCACATTATTCAGCTCTGCACCTGTCGATCGCACTGATGAAACCACATATTGATAGGGTGTTTTAAATTTTACACCATAATATTTTGGATTCCAAAATTCAGGACTCCGAAACAGCGTATCTAAAACTAATTTAATATCTCCATCAGTAGCTAAAAAGCGCTTAGAGAGCTGATCGACTAGACTTTGAGGTGGATTATCACTAACAAAATATTGAGCGAGTTTGAAGCTAATCTGGCGGGCAGTGCTGGGATGTCTGGACAGTAGATCTAGTGCCTGCTCTCCTTCACTAATTCCACTGCCAGTAATATTTTGATTGAGGAAGATTTTATTACTAAAATCATGACGATTCTGATTAAATTGAAAACTATAACCATCCGGTACTTTTTGCCCCGCTTGCTTAAATCCCCAACCTGTAAAAATCTTGGCGAGAGTAATCACATCACCCTGCTGATAGCCACCATCAACGCCTAATGTATGTAGCTCCATTAATTCACGGGCATAGTTTTCATTTAAGCCCTGACTTCTGCCTTTACCTGTTAGATTAGGTTTAGTATTTCGCCAATTATCGAGATAAAATAACATGGCTGGATGTTTAGCAGTAGCGCCTAATAGATTTCTAAACTTACCTAAAGCATGTGGTCGGATTGCCTGTTGTTCGTAAGCACCTACCCACAGCCTACCGAGTCCTTTATCCGCATGAACATTAAAGTGATTGTACCAAAAGTCTACCATCACTTCATTAAGTTGTCTCCGACTATAGATCGATCGCGATAACCTAGCTTCGATCGCTTGATTGATCGTTTGTCTACTTTGTTGAAGCTGGACTTTTCTGATTTCTGGTGTTAATAATTCTCCTGCTATTTTACGATTAGGATTATATTTCTGAAATAACTCTGCTGGTGAGAGATTGATTGTATCTAATTTAGCAATTCTTTCCGTCAAAATTGATGATTCAGTGATCGTATCTGGATTCAATTGCTGTTGAATATATCGATCGACACCAATCTGTTGAACCTGCTCGATTTCACCTGGACGAATGCCCAAGCTCAATCTATTTAACAGATGAATAACTCTGGGATTGACGGGTTCTGCCTGGGCGATCTGAGTGCATAGGAGCCAGATCGAACTAGAAAGAACAACTAAATATTTACGAGTATTCACGATATGCTCTCTGCGCCTCTGCGGTTAAAAGAAAAGATCTGTAACAGTAATAGGATAAAAATATTATCCATATTCTTCTAGAAAACAGGAAAATTCGTAGGTTGGGTTGCGCGGAGCACTAGCGCAGCATCCCCGTCAGGGGATAACCCA
>JANNDQ010000011.1:0-2898 GCA_031387965.1 Chamaesiphon sp. OTE_75_metabat_567 | reverse complement strand
AGGGTGGTGAGATCTGTCCCTGCTAAAAAATACTGTCCGCTGGTGGGTCTGTCGAGACAACCGATAATATTCATTAGGGTCGATTTTCCTGAACCAGACGCACCCATGATTGCGACATATTCGCCCTCCGAGATTATTAGTAAATACATGACTCCAACCAATCAAAAATCTGGTCGAGTTGGGATAGGCTAACCAAGCCATATTGCCACAGGACGATCGGCAAAGTTCCAGAGTTAGATTTAGATTGCTTCAAGGCTAGTTCGACAGATTCAGTGGGCAAGTGTAGATCTTGACAGAGAAAACTGATTATTTGGGGAATGTGGTGGTTAGACATCGGACTTAGAGATGCAACTAGGAATAAAGATTAGATTAGCTCGATCGATATTTTTCTCTACCACTCATTAGACAGAGATTCACTCTCCTCCAGCTGAGGAATTGCTCTATCTAATGACAAGATCTGGATCTATCGATCGGCCGATCGATAGATGGGAGAATAGTTGATAGTGGGTGAGGGCGGGTTCGTAAGATAGTTATCGTTACATTCGATATCTTTATCAAAAACCCGCCCTTACAGATTTTCACCAGCAATCTCTCGCACAACTGCTAGAAATTGCTCTAAAACAGGCGATGATTGATCTTGTCGCCAGATTATAGAAATCTGTCTACTCAGATTGTTTACTGAAATTGTCCGATAAACAACTCCTTGACGTTGAAGATTTTGGACATTACTGGGCAAAATTGCAATCCCAATCTTGGCTACTACTAGACTCAGAATTGTGACTAGCCAAGTAGCTTTTACTTCCCGCACAATATTCGGCTGAAATCCGGCTTGATGGCAGTAATTAATAAACTCTTGATAAAAGGGGAATTCATCGATCGAGGGTAATATTAATCTTTCAGTTGCTAAATCACTTACAGCAATTTGTTGCTTTGAGGCAAGCGGATGTGTTTGTGGCATGGCAACAACTAGAGATTCTTCAATAATTGGTAGCACGTTTAAATTACTAGTTAATTTCTGAAGATCGAACACTTCAAATCCAATATTTAAGCGCCCCTCTTGTAATTCTTGGATCTGTCGATCTGCCGTAAGTTCGCGTAATTCTAATTCTACATCTGGGAAGCGATCGCAAAATGTTCGCAAAATATTGGGAAGCAATGTATTAGCAATTGAACTAGCAATCCCAATTGATAAGTAGCCAATCTCACCCCGATGTGCCTGTTGCGCTCTAGTAATTGCTCGATCGAGACTTGCTACTGCTAGCTGTGTTTCTGCTAGGAATATTTTACCTGCTGCTGTCAATTGTAGAGGTTTTCTCTTGCGATCGAATAGTTCTATTTTGAGCTTCTTTTCTAGTGCTTTGATCCGTTGAGTCAGGGGCGGCTGGTCGATGTGGAGGTATTCGGCGGCTCGGCTGAAGTTATTTCCGGATTCCGTTATTGCCAGGAAGTAACAGATTTGCCGGAGTTCGATACTACTGAGGTGGAGCAGGTTCATTTGATTTTTTGGTTAACATCATACATTCCGCACGATTAAAATCGCTGACTCATCAAGCTACTATATCGCCAGCAATATAACAACTTACCAAAACGAGGATTGAAAATATAGTAACTTGACCTTACTGTGGGAAGCAACCAAGATAGGAGCCTCCTCACACATGACTACTACAAACAATCGCTGGCAATTTTGGATCGATCGAGGTGGTACATTTACCGATATCGTGGCACAACGTCCCGATGGCAAACTGCTAGTTCATAAGCTGCTATCAGAAAATCCTGGGCGATATCCAGATGCACCGATTCAAGGCATTCGTGATCTATTAGAACTAGCCCCAGATCAAGCGATTCCGGCAGCGGCGATCGAATGCGTCAAAATGGGGACTACCGTTGCCACCAATGCTCTGTTAGAGCGAGCTGGAGACAGAACTTTACTGCTCATCACCAAGGGTTTTGGGGATGCGCTCAGAATTGGCTATCAACATCGTCCCCAGATCTTTGCACGGCAGATTGTCCTGCCGGAAATGCTGTACGATCGAGTCGTAGAAATCAATGAACGCTATACCGCTCAGGGTGAAGAACTAACTCCGGTTGAAATTGATCAGGATTTAATCCAATCATTGCAAAGCGCTTACAAAGATGGGATTCGAGCTTGTGCGATCGTCTTTTTGCATGGCTACCGTTATCCCGCCCATGAGTTGCGAGTGGCGGAAATTGTGCGGGAGATTGGCTTTACTCAAATTTCCCTCTCGCATCAAGTTAGTCCATTAATCAAATTGGTTAGTCGCGGCGATACTACTGTTGTCGATGCCTATCTTTCCCCGATTCTGCGACGATATGTGGATTCATTTTCAAATAGCCTAAATTCCACCCAAGATCGATCAGGATTTGGAGGATTTGAGGATTTACAGGATTTGTTAGATGTTGACTCGATTTTCCAGCGCGCAACACCTAGTCTTCTGTTTATGCAATCTAATGGTGGATTGACTGGTGCTGAGAATTTTCAGGGGAAGGATAGTATTTTATCTGGGCCAGCAGGGGGAATTGTTGGTGCGGTGAAAACCAGTGCGATGGCTGGATTTAGTAAGATTATTGGGATTGATATGGGGGGGACATCGACGGATGTGTCGCATTACAACGGCGAATACGAACGCACACTAGAAACTGAAATCGCTGGTGTCCGGCTGCGGGCACCGATGCTGGCAATCCACACGGTGGCGGCTGGGGGCGGGTCAATTTTGCATTTTGATACTGGACGTTATCGCGTTGGCCCAGATTCGGCTGGGGCGTTTCCTGGCCCCGCCTGCTACCGCAATGGTGGTGCGTTGACGGTGACAGATGCCAATGTGATGTTGGGTAAGCTGCAACCAGACTGCTTTCCGGCGGTATTTGGGGCAACGGGGG
>JANNDQ010000005.1:0-8273 GCA_031387965.1 Chamaesiphon sp. OTE_75_metabat_567 | reverse complement strand
TGATAATTACCAGCCTCCGAGCGAGCAGATCTCACAACCCAGCCTGCGCCAGATTTTTGAACAACTGAATGCCATCGGCGTTACTGAGGATCGGATCTGCTGCCCGTTCGGGGTGGGGCATCATTCCTAACACGTTTTTGGTTTCGTTGCAAATTCCGGCAATATTATTTAACGAGCCGTTGGGATTGGTGCCAGCGTATCTAAATAATACTTGTCCGTTGGATTCTAGTCGATCGAGTGTCTCCGGATCCGCATGATAGCAGCCTTCGCCGTGAGCGATCGGGAGATTAATCGAGGTGTTAGTATAACCTTGTGTCCAGATCGAATCAGTACTCTCGACCGAGAGAGGAACCCTGTCGCAGATGAAGTGCATATCCCGATTGCGAACTAGTGCCCCAGGCAACAATCCTGCCTCAGTCAACACCTGAAAACCATTGCAGATGCCTAAGACATATCTACCTTGCTCAGCATGGGCAACAACTTGTTTCATAATCGGCGAAAATCTAGCAATCGCTCCACAGCGGAGGTAGTCGCCGTAACTGAAGCCGCCAGGAATAACGACGACATCGACATCATGGAGATCGGTTTCTTCATGCCAGATCGTGCGAGTGGGTTGTCCGAGCAAATCGCGGGTAACGTAAACCACATCGCGATCGCAATTAGAGCCAGGGAAAACAATTATGCCGAATTTCACAATAAGTTAGGAGTTGGGAGTTGGGCTTTAACGTTTGGATCTAGAAAATTTATCTTCTTATCTTCTTACCTCCCAACTCCCAACTCCGCACTACCAACTTCCACCCGATAATTCTCAATCACCGGATTAGCAAAAAGTTGGTCGCACATGATGTTTAATTGTTGATGTGCTTCGGCTGCATCAGTAGCGCTGAGAGTGACTTCAATATATTTACCGATCCGAACACTCTCGACATCAGTGTAGCCCATGTGAGCTAAACCAGACTGTACAGCGGTGCCAGCCGGATCGAGGACAGATGGACGGAGGGTAACGTAAATACGGGCATGATATTTTTGCTTCAACGGAATTTCTCAACTTTGTGATAATTAACTTTGTGATAATTATAGGTACAGCTAACATACCAACTTAAATTTACCACTCTCGCTCGTCAACTACTAACAAACATCGCTAAACTAAGCACCTGCCCATGAAATCCGAACGCGCAAGCGCGCCGCAAGGCGGTCGAACTCGTAGTCAATTAAGGATCTTAGAGCTGCTCAAGCAATTCGATCGTGGAATTTCTGCCCAAGATATTTATGTCGAACTAAGATCTCGCGATCGAGCCGTGGGGCTAGCCACAGTTTACCGTGCCCTAGAGGGTTTAAAATTAGAAGGAAGCGTCCAAGTCCGCACGCTAGGGACAGGTGAATCATTGTATAGTACTGTCCAAGCAGACAGGCATCATTTGACTTGCTTGCACTGTAGACAATCAATCGGGATTGATGAATGTCCAGTCGAACAATTGGAACAGAAGCTAGAATCACGCCATCAATTTAAAATTTACTACCACACGCTTGAATTTTTCGGAGTATGTTCTACTTGTGTTCCAACAGTAGACAATCCCGATGACAATCGAGTCATTCATTTGCATCACCATCATAGCCACGATTGACAACAACAGGGATCTGCATGACTTTTGAGAGTTTAATGAATTCGATCGGGATTGCTGATCCGCAGGGGCGGGGGTGGTTATCCGTAGTGCTGACTTTTATGTTTGCCTGGATTGTTACTTACCTATTTATCCCCAAGGTACGGACTTTTGCGCTCAAAGTAGGTTGGGCAGACGAACCAAATGCCCGCAGACTACACCAGGAACCACGTCCAAATGCTGGCGGCTTGGCAATCTATACAGGCGTGGTTGCGGCAATCATTCTCGCCGGATGTCTCTCGACGATGGTGCTGTTGAAGGTACAAGTGGCCATTCTGGCGATCTTGCTGGGTGGATCGGTATTAGTAATCGTTGGATTTATCGACGATCAATTTGGTGGGTTGCCCGCATTATTTCGACTGCTCGTTCAAATTTTGACGGCATTATTACTGGTTGTCTGTGGCATTCAAATTCATGTTGTCTATTTTGGCGAATCCATTGACAATATTTTGTCGATTGTCCTGACAGTGTTCTGGATCGTCGGGATTACCAATGCAGTGAACTTGATGGATGGGATGGATGGTTTGGCTGGCGGCGTGAGTTTCATTAGCGCGATGAGCTTGTTAGCGGCATCAGCTCAATTTGAAAGTAGAGCAGCGGCGACATTGATCTGCGCGGGTGTGGCTGGCGCAGCATTGGGATTTCTGCGGCACAATTACCATCCTTCTCGAATTTTCATGGGGGATGCTGGCGCTTATTTCCTCGGCTATGTCTTAGCAGCTACCAGTATTTTAGGCTATGTCAAAGTGACAACGGTTACTTCACTGATCCCGACGATGATGTTGTTTATCGTCCCCATTATCGATACCAGCCAAGTAATTGTCAAACGCTTACTCTCAGGTCATAATCCTCTGAGTACTCCCGGAAAAGACCATCTTCATCATCGATTACTGGCACAAGGATTTTCACAGCGACATTCAGCGCTGATTTTGTGGGGAGTTACGCTGGCTGCCGGAATTATTGCGATGCAGATGCAGGGTGCGAAACCAATGGCGATCGTCGTGACAGCGCTGGGAATTGCCCTGATGCTGATCGGTACAGTCTGGCTCCGGCTCCGTGCCATCGTCGAGCCACCAGATATTTCCGTTACTCATTCCGATGATAAGTAGTAAAAATTGGCTTGAGGCTTAAAGTTTGGATATTTAATTGATGTAATATATTGACTGTACAGAACTGGTAACCGCAAGTTACCTAACTTAATTCATCTCTAGCTTAACAGTATCAACCTATGGCAGATAAAAATCACAGTAACTTTCTTGGGGGCGTAATCATTGGTGCCGCCATCGGCGGGATCACCGGACTATTACTCGCTCCGCGCAAAGGGGAAGATACTCGCAAGATTGTCAATAAAACAGTGACAGCAATCCCTCAAATGGCTGAAGATATCTCTACTAGTCTCCAACTTCAAGCCGATCGACTCTCAACTGCTACAGGCGATCGCTGGCATGATACACTCGATCGACTAACAACCTCCATTTCTGCTGGAATCGCTGCTAGCCAATCGATGCGAGAATTCGATCCTGCCACTGATTCTAAATCTGCTAGTAAAGTAGATCAATAATATTCAAGCAGCGATGATTTATTCAATCAGCGATATGAGTCCAAAACTTAGCTGTTAACGTTAACTAATTTTGATTATCGATCCACTATTACTGCTGGGATGCTCAATGCTACTCGTTGCTGTTAGTTTGACAGCACTACTGGTTGCTGCTTTCCCGGCGATTCAAGACTTATCTCGCGCGGCTCGGAGTGCTGAGAAATTATTTGACAGGCTCGATCGAGAATTGCCGCCGACACTGGAAGCGATTAGACTGGCTGGGCTAGAGTTGGGCGATTTGAGTGACGATATGTCTCAAGGTGTGCAAAGCGCAGCAGCAGTCGCACAGCAAGTCGATCTGAGTATTGTTCAGGTCAAAAAGCAAGCGGTAAATGTCCAAACAAGTACTCGCAGTGTGTGGGTAGGGGTAAAGGCAGCTTGGCGGACATGGCAGCAGCGGGAATAGCTTTTTGGTGAATAGTGAAAAAAGAATCGGTTAATTTGTGATCTGTCCGGAATCTCTGCTGGTTAGTGTGTATGTAATACTTGTACTGACTAAATCGAATTGAGATCGATTTGGCGCAGATTAATTAAGATTACAAGTTTTATGATCAACATCCTGCTACTACGCCGCAAAACCGGACTGGATCGGAGTCTGACGCTCGGAACGATCGCCCTCGGCACTATCTGGCTATACCTAAATAGATCGGCGCTCCAGTGGCTGGGGACATCTGGACAGGATATTTCGCTGTTTAATGCGGTGATTTTAGCAGCAGGTGCAGTATTACTGATGTTTCTTGGCTGGCGATATCGTCAGAGCATTGAGTTTGCACCAGGTTTGCATCGATTGCCACTATTGCTGGTATTAGGCTGTAGCGGATTGACAATCTCTACTCAATGGCTGGTATCACTCGCCCAGCTACCCGTGGGCTTGTTTTTACTCGGCAGCTACGGGCTGTTAGGTTTCTGGTTAGCTCCAGCGGTATGGCGCAGGGGCTTACCCGTGGGGATTGCGATCGCCTGTTTACTTCCGTTTGGGGTGCAGTTTAGTACGGGAGTCGGCACACCAGCGCGGATCTTGACTGCTCAGATTGTGGAGTGGATCTTACACTCCTGGCAGATTTCGGCAATCTCGGCGGGCGATGTGATCGTGCTAGAAACTGGAGTGGCTTATGTAGATTTGCCTTGCAGTGGACTCAAGAGTATGTGGACGGGGACGCTGTTTTTACTAGCAGCGACTTGGCTAGAGGGGCGACAAATCGGTTTGCGCTGGGTAGCTGTCGGACTCGCAAATTTGGTGTTTTTGGCGATCGCCAACGTGGGGCGGGTACTAATTTTGACGTTGCTCACCCACGTTATGCACCAGTCGGCATGGGCAGAAATTTTACATGTGCCATTGGGATTAAGTGGGTTTGTGATGGCTAGTTTGCTAACTTGGGGACTATTGCGCTGGGTGCCTAAATCTGGTAGCCAGCCGAGAACCCCAGAGCAGCCAGAGCTAACACCGATCGAACTCAACTGGCGATCGCAACTAACAGTAGCCGGATTATTACTATTATTGGCAATTATTCCGGTACCGCAAGCAAATCCGGCGATCGCAGCGGTAGATTTAGCAAAATTAGAGTGGTTGGCACCGATGCAAACTCAACCATTGCCGCTCAACCCGCCAGAACAGAAATTCTTTGCTAATTATCCAGGCGTAAATTCCCGCAAGCAGCAGTTCCAATATGGGGAATTAACTGGAACCTCGGTGCTGGTATCTAGCCCCACTTGGCAAGCACACCACCCACCTGAACTCTGTTTGGCAGCAATTGGCTACAAGATTGCTCCTGAAATTCAGCGCATCGTCACACCACAGGTAACAGCCAGATGGTTATCACTAGATCATGGCAAAAAATCCGCCGTCTACTGGTTCCAATCAGCAAACCGCACCACGGATGACTTTAATTCTCGCTTCTGGGATGACGTATTTCGGCGCGAATCTCGCTGGACGATGGTTTCGGCAGTCTTTGATCGGACTCAAGCTCCCGATGCGCCAGCTGTCCAAGCGTTTATCAAACAGACTCACGATCAGATCGATCGGCTTCAATAACCCCAAGAATTTCCATCCCCCAACTTCACCTACTTAAAATGAAATCACTATTTAACCTTTTATTTTGGATCTCCAATGTCACCCTAATTTTAGTCCTCTGTGTGGGCTTTATGCCGATGATTGGAACGTTGCTGCTGCGGGATTCGATCAGCGGACAAGTGCCGATCGATCTGATGCTACCGTTCTTTGGATTGGTGGGTGTGCCAGTCGCGACAGCGATCGCAGGTAGCAAAAAGCAGCGAGAGAAATTACCATTATCGCTATTTGAGCTGTTCTACGCGATCGAAGCACCGATCCTGTCGGCGTGCGTGATTCGGCTGTTTATGCTGCGGGATCTGACTCCAGGTAGTTCATTTTTGCTAGTTTCCGGCTTAATCGGATTTTTAGGTAGCTGTTATTGGTTTTGGCAACAGCGCCAAGCTGAATCCGTGGAGGAGCAGCGGGGAGATCTATTCTCACTGGTGGGTTTGACCTTATTCCTATGTGTCTCATTGTACTTATCCGCGATCGCCATATTTTTCGCTCTACCAATCGGTGTCTGGTTTCTAGCCCATCTTGAGGTAGTGTTGATCAGTCTGGTGATCCTGCCATTGTTTGTGTGTGGTTTCGCGCTCAGTAGTTTACCGTTTGGGATGGTATTTGTCGCCCAGAAACTGTGGTGGCAGAATTTCCAACAGTCGATCGAGCGTTATGGCGAATGGCAGATTCAAGCATTAATAAGTGGGTTGGCGATTGTTTGGTTAGGACTGCTAATTATTTTCTCCCACCAGCCCCAAGCTGAAGCTTTCAAGCTGCTGACACAGCAGCCAATCGATCGAACTATCAATCTCCAAAAGTCAGAGCAGATTCGGCAAGGACTATTAAACGCCTATCTCGCTGATTATCGCTACCTTCGTAAGTCAAATGATCAGGCTGTACTGGATGCCTATGAGTGGCTCAAATTTCCATACCCGATCGCTCAAGGCATTCAAGACGCTTATAATCTCGTTACCGAACCATTTACCTATCAAGGTAAACCGGAAGATCGTCAGGCTGCCGAAAACCTGTACGCTCAATTTTTCGATACGCCGATCATGCGAGCCGAAAACGACACCATTCGTCACGCCGTCGAATCAAATTTCAATCGCAGTGAAGTTAATGCGGGATTGTTGAGCATCAATACCAAGCGAGTATTATTAGCCCAACAGCAAGTAACAATCGCCGCTCACGGTGATTGGGCAGATGTAGAACTCCATGAAACCTACGAAAATCAAACCTTCGATCTTCAAGAAATCTTCTATTATTTCTCACTACCTGAAAGTGCGACAGTAACAGGAGTATGGCTGGGTGAAACCAGTAATAAATCGCTCAGTTTTCCATTCCAAGTCTCCACCCGTGGAGCCGCCCAAAAAGTCTACAAAGAACAGATCCAGCGACGAGTCGATCCGGCGTTATTAGAACAAGTTGGGCCGCAAAATTACCGCCTCCGAGTTTATCCAGTATTAGCAAATCAGCCGATGCACATGTGGATGACTTATAAAGTGATGAAACAGGGCAATACTTGGCCGCTGCCACAGCTAAATGAACGCCGTAATGTCTACTGGAATCAGCTGACTCAACGCACAATTGATGGTAAATCCGTCGCCAGAACAGATAAATGGCTCCCCAATTCGATCGCTGCCGATCAAGCTGCCCCAACAGTACATCAGCTGACCCTGCCGAATGGTAGTAATATCATTGCCAAACCTTTCGATCCCAAAGGCTATAGTCTGCCCCAAAATAAACGACTGGCGATCGTCCTCGATGGCTCCTACAGCATGAATGCCCATCGTTCAGAACTGGTAAAAGCGATCGATTGGTTACAAACCAAGGTTTTGCCAAATAACCACATGGATCTCTATCTCACAGCCAGTCCAGCCACAAAACCCCACTTGCTGCAACTATCAGACTTCAAACCACACACCGCAGTTTTCTATGGATCGATCGATCCCCAGCAAATGTTGGCGCAATTTGAGACGCTCCGCCAGAAATCCGGTGATTCTCAGTACGATGCCATCATCGCTATTACCGATCAAGGTAGTTATGAGTTAACCCCCGATAAAAATCCCACAAAATCGGTCTCTGCACCCCTGTGGATGGTGCATTTAGGCGGATTTCCCTCTGCTTACGATGATGCCACCCTAGCGGCGATTCAGACCAGCGGTGGGAGCATTTCCACTGATGTCCAAACTGTGATGCAGCGAACCGCTACGCTACCTAGCTTAGGACAAAATACATCACTATTGAGCGTAGTTGATAACTATGCTTGGTTCCTAAGTCAGGCACCAGATCCGAATGTCAAGCAGGATCAAGGCTTTGCGCCAGTCGCCGCCCGCCAATGGGTGACACAGGTAAGTCAATCACTCAAGCCAACCCAGTTAAAAGAATTGGATGCGGTGCATGTATTAGCTAAACGCTACAACTTAGTCACCCCCTATTCATCAATGATCGTCCTCGTCAACGATCAGCAGAAGCAAGATCTCAAAAAAGCCGAACAGGACAAAGATCGCTTCCAACGCGAAGGAGAAGATCAACAGTTGCCATTGCCATCATCTCCGCAGTTGCCATCGCCTCAATCATCGAATGTTTCATCCACCCCAGAACCAGCTGAATGGCTATTGATCGCGATCGTCACCCTGATGTTAGGGCTAGTCTATCGCCGCAATATGATAAAATCGGCAGTCTAAGGAATGAAAGAAAATCTGGTGGGTGTGTTGGGTTTCATTCTTCAACCCAACCTACAGATCTGATGTTGTGGGTAGTCTATCGCCGCAACGCAGTAAAATCGGTAGTTTAGCTTTAGTTGAGTGTGTTGGGTTTCTTTGCCAATAGGATAGAGATTTTCGATTCATGTCTCTTGGTCTAGTTTTGGAAACATATCCAGAAGATAAACTTTAACCCACAGATCGATTCCCCGGCCGGAGGTAATGCGAAGCGCGCCACGCTTCCCACAATCTAAACCTTG
>JANNDQ010000793.1:0-10904 GCA_031387965.1 Chamaesiphon sp. OTE_75_metabat_567 | reverse complement strand
TTGATTAGTACCATTCATCGTCGTCATCCCAATCATCGCGAATGGGCTGAGTGGCGGGAGGACTAGGGCGACGATTGGGATTGTCGCTAGGGGGAGCGCGGCGAACTTCAGGACGAGGGCTGGAGTCATCAGCATAGCGGGGATCTCTCTGTGCTGGGGGATTTGAGCGCTGATTATTGGGGCGAGGTTCTGGATTCCGGCGGGATGGAGCGGAGTTGGGCGCGTCATCCCACCGATCTTGTGCTGGTGCGTCATCGAGATACTCATCATCCCGTTGACGGGATCGATCTACTGGCGGGTTATTCGGCTGCGATCGAGGAGGGTACTCGTCTCTGCTAGGATTGGGAGCATAGTTATTACTATCTTGACGATTGGGGTAGCGATCGTCACGAGTGTAGCGATCATTGTCACTAGGATAGTTGGATGGGCGCTGTGAGTCAGGATTACTACGTGGGTTTGGTCGATTGTCTCTAGCTCTGAGATCGTCAGCGTAGGGATCTCTGGGCGGATTGTAGCCTTGGTTATAGTTTTGGGGTGGAAGTGCGCCCCGAATCCCTGGATAGGATTGAGGATAGTCATTGGGACGATTATCGTAATAAGGATCGCGCTGGTTACCGTAGGGATTGTAGGCATCGCGACTATTGTAGTTATCACGATAGCCATATTCATCTTCATCACCAACAAAGATATCTTTGAGCGTACCAAAGATCCCTTTATCCTCTTCTTGGGTGAGTGTTTTCACCTGACGGCTAAAGTCGTAAATGGCATCATCTAATTCATTTTTGATTTCGTCAATCAGTCGCTCATCCCCATCAGCTAACGCCTCCCGAATTTCTCGCACCAGTCCTTCGATTTGCTTGCGTTGAGCATTGGCAAACTGCATTCCAAACTCTAGAGCAACTTCGCGTAACTGACGTTCGGCTTGATAAGATAGAGATTCTGCCCGATTACGCCTGTCAATTTTTTCGCGTTTTTGTTTATCGGCGGCGGCAAACTGAGCGGCTTCCTCAATCATCCGCTGAACTTCGATTTCACCGAGCGCTGATGCACCTTGGATCGTCACCGTTTGTTCACGTCCGGTAGTACGATCCATCGCAGTGACTTGGAGGATGCCATTCGCATCGACATCCAAGGAGACTTGAACTTGGGGAATCCCTTTAGGCGCAGGGGGAATCCCCGTGAGTTTAAATCGCCCCAGGGATTTATTATCATTTGCCATCTCCCGTTCCCCTTGAACAACGTGGACTTCGACCATAGTTTGGTTATTCTCTGATGTTGAGAATATATCCGATCGCCGCACCGGAATCGTCGTATTGCGGGGAATAAGTTTTTTCATTACCCCGCCGATGGTTTCCAGCCCTAAGGAGAGCGGCGTAACATCGAGGAGGAGGATATCTTTAACTTCCCCAGCAAGCACTCCAGCTTGAATAGCCGCGCCAACAGCCACCACTTCATCGGGATTAACATTTTGATTCGGGCGGCGATTGATAAAGCTCCGCACCAATTCTTGCACTGCGGGAATCCGCGTCGAACCACCGACGAGGACTACCTCATCGATATCATCAGCAATCAGCCGAGCATCATTCATCGCCCGCTTAACTGGCCCCCGCAGCCGACTAATCAGATCCCCACACAAGTCCTCAAATTGAGCGCGAGTTAGTCTAGTTTCGATGTGCTTGGGGCCGTCTGCGGTGGCGGTGATGAAGGGGAGATTGATATCTGTCACCATTACCCCAGACAGTTCGATCTTCGCCTTCTCAGCGGCTTCTGTGAGCCGCTGGAGGGATTGCCGCTCTTTGCGGAGATCGATATTTTCAGTTGCCAGAAACTTTTCTGCTAGCCAATCGACAATTTTGCGATCGAAATCCACCCCACCGAGCTGAGTATCACCGCTGGTAGACTTAACTTCAAACACCCCATCACCAACTTCCAACACCGATACATCAAAAGTACCGCCGCCCAAGTCAAAGGCTAAGATCGTCTCACTGCGGCGCTTATCTAGTCCATAAGCCAGGGATGCCGCCGTCGGCTCATTCAAGATCCGCAGCACCTCCAATCCGGCAATCTTCCCCGCCATTTTGGTCGCTTGGCGCTGGGAGTCATTGAAGTAAGCAGGTACGGTAATTACGGCACCAGTCACGGGTTCGCCTAGATATCTACTTGCTTCATCAGCTAGCTTTTGCAAAATCATTGCCGAAATCTCTTCCGGCGCATATTCTCGATTTTGTTTAGGACATTTAATTTTAATATTCCCCTCTTCATCCTTGCGGATGGTGTAGGGAACTTGCTTCGATTGGGGGCTGAGTTCGCCATATTTTCGCCCCATGAAGCGCTTTACCCCATAAAATGTATTCTGAGGGTTTAACTCTGTCTGTCGCCGCGCCATCTGCCCAACGAGACGTTCACCGTCTTTACTGAAACCAACGACGGAGGGAGTGGTACGCATACCTTCGGCATTAGCGATTACTACTGGTTTCCCGCCTTCCATGACAGCTACCACTGAATTGGTGGTACCCAGGTCGATGCCTACTACTTTACCCATCCGTTGCTTTCCTTTGTATGACTGAATTTGTCACAAATATTGGTCTTATTTTATCCGATTAGCAGCTCATTCGGGTGGGGATAGCCCTACTAATAGCAATTCAACCAGCGTTGGGGGGTAATCTAGGTCTAGAACTTGAATCATCATGAGAATTGCTGGAATTGATTTTCAATCTCGACACCGCCATATTATCATTTAGCTTACTGCAACCCAAGGAAGCTGTTTTGACTCTCGCTTGCTCTCAACTTTTAACCTCGTGTTTATGATCGATCGCAGTTCCCGACTCAAACTTTCCGCCGGACAAATATTCTGGCGTGAAGCTGGAGACAGCGATCTTCCTGTCGTCATATTTTTACATGGGACTTGGCAAGATAGTAGTCAGTGGCTACAAATTATGGAGCCACTGAGCAAAAACTTTCATTGCTTGGCGATAGATTTGCTGGGCTGTGGTAATTCCGATCCGGTCAAATCACCTCAATCGATCGCATCAATAGTAGACTATTTACACGAGTTTTTAGTTACGCTCAATTTAGGTTCAGTATATTTGGTTGGACATTCTTTAGGTGCTTGGATTGCCGCTAGCTATGCCCTCAAATATCCCGATGATATTCAAGGCTCGATCGCGATTTCGCCAATCGGGTTTTCACTAACATATCGACAGCAATATAGTCAGTTTACCAAATGGTTACTCGCGCGTCCATCGTTATTTAAGTTATGGATTAGTGGCTTAAAAGTGCTGTCTCTACTCAGCGATTTTGGTCGTCCAATCTTCAAGAATCAATCTCAGTGGCATCTGTTTGCTAGATTTCCAACTACCTGTCATTTATTATTTGAGCGATCGATCTCATCTATTGAAGCTGAACTAGTTGCGGATCGCCTATCTCAATTTAGATCGCCATTTTTAGTTTTACAAACTGATACCGATGACCAACTGACGATCGACCAAAGCAAAGCTTATGCTAAAGCTGTCTGGAAGTCCGAGTATAAATCAATCAAAGATACTCTGTCTATTTCATCACCAAAATTAGATTTACGGATGGCAAGAGAAATCAAAGAATTTCTCACTCTAATCCAAACTAAGATCGATCGAGAACAAACAGATTTATGGTAAAATTTTAACTAGCATAAAATTGCCGAGAGTCCACGAAATACTAAACTATGATCGAATATTGCTTGATACTCCATTGATAAATATTTGATTAAAAGTTCTCCATCACCACCAGTGAATATAATCTGACTTTCTGGATATAACTGCTGCCAATCTTGAATAAAGTCCTTAATTCCCGCCGTAACCGTATGGATGATGCCACTAGAGATCGCCTCTGATGTATGATTACTCCAGCGAAGTGGTAATTGTTGCGGTAATTCGACCTCTGGCAATGCGGCGGTACCTGTAGCTAAAGACCGTAATTGTAATCTTAATCCTGGCAAAATAGCCCCACCAATTAGCTGATGACGATCGTCGATACCAGTAATTGTTAGTGCTGTACCACCGTCGATCACGAGCACGGGATATCCATAAGTTTCACCCGCACCAAATATTGCTAACGCGCGATCGATTCCTAATGTTGGATAAAGATTGGACAAGTGAATATCAGCTAATGTAATTAGTTTAACTTGCAATAATTGTTGCCAAATTATAGTTTGATTGGGAACAACAGAAATTAAACAGATCGGAATTTTAGCAACCTCGATCCGATCTTGGTTGATTAATACTTGGAGATCACGCGGGAATAATTCTACATATCGATCCGGTAGAAGATATTCTGTATCCCAGTTAGATTGAAGCTTGGTATTTAAAAACCAAGCCCAATGATAACGGGAATTACCGATCGATAATCCAATTTGGATATTTTCACTCATTGTGCAAATCCCCCGCATGAAAATCCCCTCCAAGGAGGGGTGCCCGTCAGGGTGGGGTGGGTAGATCTCTGCTGTTATTCCAACTGGGAACGATCGGGCATCGTCAGCTACGATGGTTATTATGTAGCGTAGATCTTACCCACCCCGCCTTTCAGGCACCGCTCCTTGGAGGGGATTTTTTAATTATTTAATTTTTTAGCTAAAATTTGATTAGCTAATTTCGGCTCTGCACGTCCGCCAGTTTGCTTCATCATTTGCCCGACAAAGAATCCTAGAAGTTTAGTTTTCCCAGCTTTATATTGCTCTAATTCTTTGGGATTAGCGGCAATAATTTCATCGATGATTTTCTCTAGTTCGACAGGATCTGAGATTGAAGTCAGTCCTTTGCTATCAACCAATGCTTGAACAGAACCACCATGCTCAAATAGTTCGGGGAGAATTTCTTTAGCAATTTTGCCGTTAATTGTCCCCTTGTCAATTAGATTGATTAATTCAGCCAAAATCGTCGGAGTTAGGGCAATATCTTTGATACTCACCTTCTGATTTTTGAGATAGGCGGTAATATCACCCATCACCCAATTTGCAGCTTGCTTGATATCTGCACCAGCCGTAATTGCAGCTTCTAGGTATTCGGCGACAGATCGATCGTCGGTCAAAACTCGCGTATCATAAGCTGACAAGCCAAGCTCTTCCTGATAGCGGTGGCGCTTGTGAACGGGCAATTCGGGTAGCTCTGCCAGCCAAGCTGCTTTTTGACTATCAGCCAAAATCATCGGGGTGAGATCGGGTTCAGGGAAATAACGGTAGTCGCTAGCACCTTCCTTGCTTCGCATACTAATCGTGCGCTGCGTGCCTTCTTCCCATAGGCGAGTCTCTTGGAAAATCGGCTCATTATTCCCAATCGCGGCAATCTGTCTCTCAATTTCGTAATCAATCGCGCGTTGAATCGCACTAAACGAGTTCATATTCTTGATCTCGACTTTCACCCCAAATTCCACCCGCCCCACTGGGCGCACTGAAATATTCACATCGCAGCGGAGGGAGCCTTCTTGCATATTGCCATCGCCTACGCCCAAATAGCGGATGATCCGGCGAATTTCTTGGGCATACTCAGCCGCCTCAACCCCACTGCGGAGATCTGGTTCGGAGACGATCTCACACAGAGGTACACCTGTCCGATTGTAGTCAACGAGAGAATAGCTCGAACCTGCCAACCTGTCACTACCACCATGCACAAGTTTACCCGCATCTTCTTCCATGTGCATTCGGGTGATGCCGATTCTCTTGCGCGTAGGTACCCCCGCGTCATCGAGGATTTCGATTTCTACCCAACCATGCTCGGCGATGGGCAGATCGTACTGAGTGATTTGATAATTTTTGGGTAAGTCGGGATAGAAATACTGCTTCCGATCGAATTTACTATAGGCAGCAATCTGACAGTTAAGCGCCAAACCAGCTTTGACGGCATACTCTAGCACCTTCTCATTCAAAACTGGCAACACCCCAGGCATTGCGGTACAAACGGGACAAATATTGTGGTTGGGTACAGAACCAAACTCAGTAGAACAGTTACAAAAAATCTTGGTAGCAGTATTGAGTTGACAGTGAGTCTCTAACCCAATTACGGCTTCATACTGGATTTTAGTCGGTGTAGCTACGGTCATGGGGCGATAAAATTTGGGGAAGAGCTGTATATCTGTTATTGTATCGCTTTGGCGGAGCATCGCTATTACCAGCAACGCACCTTTGGGCGGGTACAGTCTTGACGACTAGACTGGAGTTTTTCCCAGGAACTCACTCTTTGGCGCGCCTTTGGGATCGCACCTGTGAATATACAATAACATCACTACTAACAAATCTATTTCCAGCTTTAATGCCTAAGTATCTGGAATCTAATCTAAATCTGCGTAGATTAGTACTATCTTAATAATATTTGCCAACAGCTAAGTTTCAGGCAATCCCGATTTACTCAATATCTTTACGCGGCTATGACAACAAACAAACCTCCAGGATGTGGCTGTTCGAGAATACCGCTATCACTCGTGCTAGTGATCGCTGGTGGTGGTTACTGGTGGTTGATTCATCAGGGAAATATTAATCAAATTAGTAAGATTTTCCCCAATCTTCAACTATCAAATCTACCATTGATTGGTAAATCTCCATCAACTCCAGCACCAGCTAGCTCAACCTCACCATCAGCTTCAACAACTAAGACTACGCTCCCAGATGTTAAAGTAGTTGCTCCAGTAAATCAGCCGATCGTTGTTACAAATAGCGCTCAAGTTTCACCGCAGTCAGTCAAATCACCAGGATCGATCGCCGCTAAAACTCCTTGGGATCAAAAAGCAATTCGGGGCATTTATCTCAGTCGGTATCAAGTTACTAATAACGCCGATGAACAGACAATTCGTCAAAGAGTTCGCTATTATAAATCCCAAGGGATAAATACAATTATTCACGGAGTTTGGGGTAATGGCTGCACCATGTACAATAGCGAAGTTATGCAGCAATTACTCGGCTCTAAAAGCTGTCCTAACCAGTTTCAAGATCGGTGGCTAGAATGGACGATCGATGAAGCTCACAAGCAAGGAATGCAGGTTCATGCCTACTTTGAGAAGGGGATTAAAATAGATCAGAATAGTCCAATTTTCGATCTGGCAGTTTCCAAAAAATGGATTGTGCCTGGGGTCGATCGAACTTACTTTAAAGTTGACCATTACGTTTTAGATGTTGAAGTGCCAGAAGTTGCGAATATCTTCAAGAAGATGCTGGCAGAATTTGTTACTAAATATCCGAAAATTGATGCTGTTCAATGGGATGACTATCTTGGCTACCATGCGGAATTACCTGGTAAAGTAGACCGAACAGCTAGCTTGACTAAATTTGTACGGGAAATGATTGGTGAAATGAAAGCAGCCAATCCCAATGTTAGCTTCGATTTGTGTCATCACAATCCCTATTGGGCTAAACGATATTTTGCCGCTGACTGGGAAAAATGGAATGTCGATCGAGTCTTTATTCAAGACTACAACGAGAACAACTTCAAAGAAGAACTAAACTATGCCGTCAATTATGCTGGCGTGGCAATTACTGACAAGCAATTTCATCGCTTAAAAGAGTTAACTAATAATTCTAAAATCAAGGGGGTACTAATTTTCCCACTGGCAGGAAAACCTGAAGAAACAGCAGCTAGATTGCAAGCAGCTACTCAGATTATTAATAGTAATTTACCCTCAACTGCGCCAATTCCGAAAAAATTAATCCCCAATTCTCGATAAGGTTTTAGCTGACTCACTTTTCCGAGACTAAACAATCCAGCTCCAACTGCATCTGTTGTTCTACCAGCAGATAACAAGCATCTACATACTCTCGATCGTTTGCGGCACTTCGCCCATATCGACTAAACTCGATCGGCTTGCAGATCCGAATGTGTACCTGTGTAGGTAAAGGTAAATTAGGTAATGGCCCAAATGCAATCCCCCACGGCAAACCGAGATAGATCGGAAACACCACCGGATCGATCCCAAATGGCCAGGGTATGCCGCGATCGTGGAGTTGCGCTAAAAGTGGGTAAATATCATTTAAGACGATCAGCCCATCGTGGGCACCTCTTGATATCACTGGAACGATCGGCGTATGTTCTCTGAGTGCAATTTTAATAAACCCCTTCCGCCCAGCTAGCTGGATTTGGTGTCTTTGGCTGTAGGGACGGAATACATCCTGAGCGCCGCCAGGATAGACAAGTAATGCCGCATCCTGTTGCAGTGCGGCAATCGCCATCTTTGGATGGGCAATCAGGGCACCAGATTGAGCTGCCAACTTAGACAGTGGTCCAAAATATTGCCACACACCAGGGTGTGCTAGCCCGTAAGCAGGACGTTCTGCACCATAACGACAAAACCAGTCATACATCAGCATAAACATGTCTGGTGACGGTATGCCCCCATTGTGAGAACCGACTACTAGCAGCTTGCCCTGGCGGGGGATGTGCTCCCACCCGTCTGTAGTCACGCGAAAGTAATAGTGATACAACCACTCCCAGATCGGCATGAACACCTGCCGAATCACCTGCGGATCGCGATCGGCTAATGACCAGCCATCATACTTGTGTTCAGAGTCGGAGTCAGATTGATTGATGAGTTGCTGGAAGAAGTTTAACAATTGTCGCAAAGTAGGGGAAACAGAGTGAGACTTAAAGGTATTCGGTAACGGAAAACATAGAATTTAAACCAGCTGTTCCTAGCCTAAGCTAATTACCCTCATCGATCGTACCAAACAAAACCTAGCATTGGGAACAGTAATCGACTAATTTTCTCTCACCCATTGCATAGTCGCCAAAAATCTGCTATATTCATTAAGCTGCGAAATTTCACAAAGCAACAAGCCGGGATAGCTCAGTTGGTAGAGCAGAGGACTGAAAATCCTCGTGCCCGGGGTTCAAGTCCCCGTCCTGGCATATATTCAAACCTCGCTGTACGTTCGCACATTAAGTGTCGCAGTTCGCCACTTAATGTCGTTATTCGCAGGACTCCAATTAAAAGAGATTGATATCTAAATCTACTAAATCATCATGATTTTCTAGATCTATGTCTGATTGATTTGATAATTCAGGCAGATGAGCTTCAAGATAAATATTAAGTTGATTTATTTCAGCAATACTTGGTTTTGGTGGGCTGAAGATTTGAAAAATTGTTATGCCGATAAGTCCAGTGATAATTAGACCAGTTCCTCCAATTAAATATCGTTGCCAAGACCATAAAGTTCGTTTTTTTGATTCAGCAGATAATGAATCAATATTTGCTATTAACCGATCTTCTAATTCTGGTGACTCTGCTGGTGCGATCGAGCGATTTTGGCGTAAGAAATTAGTTAGTTCTGGATCGTTGTCTGGTAAGTTATGCATATATTATAGAGGCTGTTAGTAGTGATTAATCCTAAATTATCTGGTGCTGATTAGATCTGTATTCCTGACTCTTCTATAAATTTTCGCATTCTACTTCGAGCATGAAATAACCGAGATTTCACAGTGCCGACTGGGATTTTAAGGATTTCGGCTACCTCTTTCTGGGGCAATTCTTCAAGATCGTGGAGCACTAATACCGATCGATGATCCTCGCTCAATAAACTTAGTCCACTGCGAACTAGAGCTTGATAATGAAGTTGAATAATATCTGGATCATCATGTTGCGTAGAAATATTTTCCGTGATTGTTTTAAGACGTGATCGCTCTTGGGATAGAGTTTGACGACGATCTGATGCAACGTTCCAAGCAATTCGATATAACCAGGTTGAAAATTGTGAATCTTGACGAAATTTAGGCAATCCTTTCCACGCCCGCAAGAAGGTTTCTTGCACCAAATCATCTAAAGAAATTGGATCGCAAAGCTGGTAAATAATCTGTCGAACACGACCTTGATGTCGTCGATATAAGATCCGAAAGCTATCTCGATCGTCTTTAGTTACACAACGTTTGACTAATTGATCGTCGGTAATTAAATCAGTTGAATCATTCACTCCTGCTACTATCTCACATCATAAAGAGCGGAATTTTCTTTGATTTGTGACCATTGAGTATCGCTCAATGGTTCAATCTTAAACTCTACCTGAAAATGTGTTTGCGCGGCGTTGGTGAGAGCATCAATAATTAGATCGCTAGTAAGCTGCAAATTAGCACTAGGTGGATGTGTAATAGTTTCACCAAAAACTTTTTCAAACAATTCTAGATCTGGATTCAGTCGCATCGAACCATGTTGAAGGACTGCTCCAGATCTGATTAGTTGAGCACTACCAATTAATTTATAACCGTCTTGACATACCAGATCTGCACTAGTCGCTGTCCCAAAACAATTAGGATTGTGAATATAGCCACTACCCGCATTACCATATCCTAATTCAACACCGATCGATCTCCACCCATCAATGAGAAATTGGCAAATTTGTTGATATACCTCGACTCTTTTACCGACAAATCCCGATCCGATCAAGGCATAAGTAAGATCGCCTTGATGCAATACGCCGCGCCCACCCGTCGGACGTTTAACAATATCTATAGAGCGGTCGTGCCACACTAGAGATTGCCAATGATCGGGGTAGTGACGTTGATGATATCCTAGCGAGATTGTCGGGTGTGACCAAGTATAAAAGCGCAAAGTCGGTGGAATTTGACCTAAAATATGTTGCTCAAATAACCATTGATCGATCGCCATTTGGATCGCTCCGGTAGTCTCAATTGGTGGAATCAATCGCCAAATTGTGTCTGAATTAGTCAATTGATTCTCCCGAACTTAGGTTATATATAAAATGATCGAGCGCACATTCACCCGTGACACTTCGAGCTTCAAATAATCAAATACTAGTCGTGCTTGTCACGATAGATTGTCTTAGATAGTTTATTAAGACGGTGGTTGAGGCGATTTTTTTCGACTTGAGTCAATCTCCCGCCGCTACGAATAGCACGGAATCGTGCTGCTTCGATCTTGTCTTCCCGCCGTTCGATTTG
>JANNDQ010000778.1:0-1773 GCA_031387965.1 Chamaesiphon sp. OTE_75_metabat_567 | reverse complement strand
GTACGTACACCGTATACTCTCATTATGGAATATTGCGGCTCGTACAACTGAAAAAGGAAACCAGCGATGAAGTCATTTCTCCACGTCGGCTGTGGCGCGAAGCGCAAGAACAGTACGACGCGCGAATTCGCGTCCCCGGATTGGTCGGAACTGCGACTCGACATCGACCAATCCGTGCAGCCCGATATCATCGGTTCAATGACGGATATGTCGCAGCTGGGCAATGCATCCGTAGATGCGCTCTTTTCCAGCCACAATATTGAGCACCTCTACGCGCACGAAGTGCCGCTGGATTGCCTGAGAAAATGGTAACTTTAGCAACATTTTTGACTCTCATACTACTATTAATGATTGTAGCTTGGATTGAAAACCCAACATCTAGATCTGGCACAGCTAATTACCTTCAATAGTAGCGATACGGTACCATCAAGAGTTCGTGGTTTAGAATCGGCTTCTATTCCAGCAGGCTATTGCTGGGGCAAACGCTCCGCTAACGCCAACGAACTATCTGGTGTCTTTATTATTCCCTAAATATTCACATTCTTTATCATTGCGGTATCTTTTTTGTCTATGAAAATTGCTAACAACATCACCGAACTAGTTGGGCGGACACCACTGGTTAGACTCAATCGGATTCCTCAAGCTGAAGGCTGTGTTGCCGAAATCGTTGTCAAATTAGAAGGCATGAACCCGGCTGCATCGGTCAAAGATCGGATCGGCGTGAACATGATTGAGTCTGCTGAAAAAGAAGGTTTAATTACACCGGGCAAGACAATTTTGGTCGAACCAACCTCAGGGAATACTGGAATTGCCCTCGCGATGGTAGCAGCAGCCAAGGGATATCGATTAATCCTGACGATGCCAGAGACGATGAGTCTTGAACGACGGGCACTGTTAAAAGCCTATGGTGCCCAGTTGGAACTAACTCCTGGCGTAGAAGGGATGAGTGGCTGTATCCGCCGCGCTCAAGAGATTGTCGATAAAACTCCTCACGCTTACATGTTGCAGCAGTTTCGCAATCCAGCAAATCCCCAGATTCATCGCAGTACCACCGCCGCTGAAATTTGGGCAGATACAGATGGTACTGTCGATATCGTTGTAGCTGGAGTCGGCACTGGCGGAACGATTACAGGGATTGCCGAAGCCATCAAAGCGCGTAAACCCGAATTTAAAGTAGTTGCAGTAGAGCCAACAAATAGTCCGGTGCTATCTGGCGGTAGACCCGGCCCCCATAAGATTCAGGGGATTGGAGCTGGATTTGTGCCGCAAGTATTGAAACTTGAGCTAATTGATGAAGTGATTCAGGTTACAGACCAACAATCGATCGAATATGGGCGCAGGTTAGCCAAGGAAGAAGGACTACTTTCTGGTATTTCGACTGGTGCCGCTCTATTTGCCGCGATCGAAGTCGGTCGTCGTCCAGAAAATAAGGGTAAACTAATTGTCATGATTCAGCCTAGTTTTGGCGAACGCTATCTCAGTACCCCATTATTTCAAGATCCAGAACCTGTTTAGGCTTTAGGCTTTAGGCTTTAGGTTTTGGGTTCTGGGACGCAAGCGTCCTGTTAATTTACTAAATGCTAAGACTGAATATAAAAAACCCAATCCTTCATTCCCTAAAGCCTAAGAGGGTGTTTGAAAAGTTATTTTTATCACGCACCACTGGTGAAATCCCCCTAAATCCCCCTTAAAAAGGGGGACTTTGACTCTTGCTCCCCCGCTTGGTGCGCTAAACCGTCGGGGAACCCGAACGGTACGCGCATCCGCTTTTTA
>JANNDQ010000766.1:0-5808 GCA_031387965.1 Chamaesiphon sp. OTE_75_metabat_567 | reverse complement strand
TCAGTGTTCAGAAATGAGTAGATACCTTTGATTTCTAGCTCTGGTTGGCGATGATGTCGGAGAGTAGTAATCACAGTTTCACCCTGTGAACTTTGGCAGATATAGTATGTTGTCTGAGGTAGTGTCGCTGCTGCTTGGTGGAGAATTGGGGCGACTTCCCTCACGCTGTTTCGGCTCTCCACATCTGGTGCATCAGCAATTAATTTTTTGACCTGTTCGTCTAGATTCATCGGGCTAGGCTGCCAATTTAGGATTGCTATAGTATTTTTGGTGTCCGATCGCGTATGATAGGATCTGCTGAAGCTGCGTCCCATCGGATTTAGTTCCGATAGTTAGATTTAATATTTTATTGAGACAGCGAAGGATTTCTAGCACAGCTTTAACAGATCCAGCCCAAGTTGGGGTGGTGAGTATTCACTATAGTTTATTTTACAGAGGCACATATGGCAAAACGCCGCAACCTGAAGAAGGAAAAGGCGGAGCGTAATCAGGCTTACGCTCGTAAATTTAGAAAACGCCCCACTGGTGGTCGGATGTTCAAGTCGAGATTCCGTCCTCAATCTAGTGGCACTTCGGCTGAGGAAGATAACGAAGATACTTCAGCAGCAGCAACCTAGATTTAGTGGATAGTGAATAGTGAATAGTGGATAGTTAAATTTCCATGAGGGGGACAAGTCCCCCATCACGTTCACTCACCGCTACTGATTCTACAAATCTAGTTGAATTTTGGCTCGTTCGCGTAGCGTCCGCTGTGCGGAATCGATCGCTTGACGAACTTGCTCGAATCCAGTGCCCCCGTAGCTATTTCGGGTTGCAACTACCTGTTTGGGGTCGATGGCTGCATAGATATCTGATTCAAAGGCTGGGTGTAATTCTTGCCACTCGGCGAGATTGAGATCTTTGAGTAACTTGTTTTGACTCAGACAAGTTTTGACTACTTTTCCGACTAAATTATAGGCTTCGCGGAAAGGAACGCCTTTGGTTGCCAGATAGTCCGCTACATCTGTGGCATTGGCAAAATCTGCTGCTACTGCTTCAGCTAGTCGTGCGGGACGAAATTCGATCCCTTCAGACATCAAGATTGTCATCGCTTCTAGGCAAGCTTGTACCGTATTGACAGCATCGAATAAAGCTTCCTTATCCTCTTGCAAGTCCTTATTGTAAGCCAGCGGTAAACCTTTCATCATTACCAGCATGGCTTGGAGATGCCCAAATACTCGCCCAGTTTTCCCTCTGACTAATTCCGGCACATCGGGATTCTTCTTCTGGGGCATGATACTCGAACCCGTGGCGCAGCGATCGGTCAAGCTGACAAATCGAAACTCTTCCGATGCCCAAATAATTACCTCTTCAGCCAAGCGGCTCAGATGCACCATAATTATACTAGCAGCACCCAGAAACTCGATCGCAAAATCTCGATCGCTTACACCATCCAAACTATTGCTGTAAATTCCCTCAAACCCCAGTAACTGGGCAGTATAGGCTCGATCGATCGGAAAAGTCGTTCCAGCTAGAGCACCACAGCCCAAAGGTGAAATACTCGTCCGTTTGTAGACATCCCCCAGCCGCTCCCAGTCCCGCTGGGTCATTTCAAAATAAGCGAGCAGATGGTGAGCTAAACTCAGCGGTTGAGCGCGTTGAAGGTGCGTATAGCCAGGAATCAGCGTCTCCACATTCGCCTCAGCCAGCGTCAGCAATACCTGCTGAAATCCCCGCAGTTGACGTTGGATTTGGTGAATCTGATCGCACAAGTATAGTCTAGTATCAGTACCAACTTGATCATTGCGCGATCGAGCCGTATGCACCTTCTTGCCAACATCGCCGAGGATTTCCGTCAGCCGCCGCTCCACTGCAAAATGAACATCTTCGGCATCGATCCCAGGATTAAAATTTCCCGCTCGATATTCAGCCCGAATTTGCTCCAGTCCAGCGACTAGTTGCTCACCGTCTGTCGGGCTAATAATCCCCGTCTTTGCCAGCATTTGGACATGAGCAGACGAACCAGTCAGATCGTATTCGATCAGTTCGAGATCGAAGCCAATACTAGCATTGAATTTGACGATCGCTGGATGTAGAGTACCTTCAAATCGATCGCTCCAAGTTTGGGGTAAAGCCATATTTTATTAATTGAGAATTGAGAATTGAGAATTGAGAGTTGAGTTGTTAGGGTGGGGATTGAGCGCATCCGCTAGATTCCGCCTTCTTGTTGAAGAGGGAGTGTATGCGGAGCGCAGCAGTTTGCACCTAAAACCTAAAGCCTAAAACCTAAAGCCTAAAGCCTAATCCCTAAAGCCTACCTTCCGACAAATGGCTGGAATGTCTACTTATTATTGCTCACGATCCGCTCTTTCCACGCTATCATGTGGATGTAGTGCAAACTACCAAATTTAATCAAAACACCCACATTTCTATGAAATCAACTACCGTCAAAGCCAGCAGTTTATTAACTGTATTGTGCCTCAGTGCCGCACTGATTACCAGTTGTGGCAAAAAAACTGAAACTACCTCCGAAACTACGACTAGCACTACTACCACTCCAGCAGCTACTACCCCAGCAGCTACTACTCCACCAGCGACCACTCCGGCAGCTACTGCTCCGGCAGCAGGCGCTGGTGCACCACTATCTGCGGCTGAAAAAACTCAATTGACCCCTGTCAAAACTGCACTAGTAATGGCAAATACTGCTGTCAAAGCTGGTGACATGACCAAGGCTAAAACTCAATTTGATAAATTCAGCAGTGTCTGGACAACTGTAGAGCCAATGGTTAAAGCCAAAGCTGGTGCTAACTACCCAATGATTTCTAGCGGAATCGAAATGGTTAAGACAGCAATGAGCGGTGCGACACCTGATAAAGCTAAAGCTGGAGAAGGTCTAACAGCCACCATCAAAGCAATGGATGCTGTGATTAACAAAAAGTAAGTACCGGATCATTGAGACTGTTCGGCTTCAGTGTTTTCCAGTTTTGCTCGCTCACACTCCCTGCAAAGGGGAAAAACTGAAACAGCTCAGATCCTCACCCAGTAAATCGCAACCAATAAAACAGCCCCAAGATTTATTGACAAGTACGAAGAACTATCCACCAAACACTGATTATCCGTAATTGATCAATGTTGACTGTTGAATTTAGGCGGAGATGCTATAGTAGTATCAGCCCCTAGGTTGACAAAGGACACGTAATGCCAACTAGTGAACCGAAACTTCAGACGCTCATTCGTCCGCTGCAATATCGAGATATTGACGCGATCGCTAGCCTGTGTCAACAAGCAACCATCGTTGATACGACAATCAAGGCTCAAATCGAAGACCGACTGCGGCAAATGACGCGGTGGCACGCACCATTTCAGTTTCTCAATATTATCCCCACTCCCAATCTTTCCGATCGAACATTGCTAGTCGCCGAGTGCGAACAGCAAGTTCGCGGTGTGATTAGTGTTTCTCCCTTTAACCGGACTCGTAGCACCTGGCATGTAGAATGGGTGTCAATCGATCCTCAAGCAGTAACTCCAGCCCAAGTCACTGGCAAAAACGATATTGGATCTCAGTTACTGCGCTACTGTTTCGAGCATATTGTCGAAGCCAGCACTTGGTTGCTAGAAGTAGACGTAAATGATACCTCTACCCTTGCTCTATATCGGCAGAATGGCTTCCAACCCCTAGCTCACCTTACATATTGGGAAATTGCGCCGGAACTGTTGCAAGAACTAGCACAGCGCGAACCAGATCTACCCAACCTCCTTCCCGTCAGAAATACAGATGCTCAACTAATTTACCAGTTAGACACTGTATCGATGCCGCCCCTGCTGCGGCAAGTTTTTGATAAACAGATCCACGATTTCAAGACTAGCTTTGTCCAAACGGTGGTAGGCAAAGTTCGCTCATTGTTGCAGCACAAGCAACCGATCAGTAACTATGTGTTTGAGATGCAGCGGAAAGCGGCGATTGGGTATTATCGTCTATTTCTAAATCACGAGCCAGTCGCAGATACTGACAGTGATCCTGAATCTCCGACTGAGCGCCATCAAGCTCACCATGCTGAATTAACCGTTCATCCAGCCTATACTTGGCTCTATCCAGAGCTGATGGCACAATTGGCTAGATCTTGCCAAGATCTGCCACAGCAGCCTTTGCAACTCGTCTCGGCTGACTATCAACCTGAGCGGGAAGAATACTTCCAGCAAATCGGTGCAGTCCGCGTCAAGCACAGTCTCTTGATGTCTCGTTCAGTCTGGCACAAGCTGCGCGAAGCCAAGCATCTCTCCTTGGAAAATCTCCAAATCGCCGAAATGCTCCAAAGCCTCCAGCCCTCTCGCCAACCGCTGCCGAACCGAATTGAGAAGCAGGAACCCGAAGAAATGAGCTAGTTGAATGCTGCCCACGCTGGTAGAATAAAGACCAAGACAGTAGATCCTAATCCTCCTAAGCCAATGATAGTAGCTATATTATATTTAATTTTGAGTGGAGCCTATCTCCTAATCATCCCTGGTGGATTGTATCTGTATCTCAAAAACCGATGGTATGTGGCTAGTTCGATCGAACGTCTGCTCATGTATTTCCTAGTATTTTTCTTCTTTCCTGGAATGATTTTACTATCACCTTTCCTTAACTTCCGACCAAAACGCCGTGAACTTGAGGCGTAGATTTAACCAATGCGAAGAATTGATGTTTTTATCATTGGGATTGTCGTGTTTGGGATTGGGGGTGCTGGATACCTAGGGCTGAAACTAGCTGGGGTTGGGGAAATCGACGCTGGCATCTGGAGTCAACTAATCTTAGTTGCGATCGTTCTCGCTTGGTCATTTAGCTATATATTTCGGGTCGCCACCAAAAACATGACCTACGATCAACAGCGAAAAGAGTATGAAGATGCTGTAATCCAAAAGCGGTTTGAAGAACTTACTCCTGAAGCATTAGCCCAGCTCCAAGCTGAGATCGAGCAAGAAAAGAACGCCAGAAATTCTAATCAATAGATTTAACTCCCACTTCCCAACCATATGCATTCTGTTTCAAGTTGTTTTCAGTCTTTGCGCGATCGAGGAGAATGTGCTCTAATTCCGTTTATTACTGCTGGCGATCCTGATCTGGCAACTACAGCGGCTGCGCTCAAAACATTAGACGCAGCGGGTGCTGATCTAATCGAGCTAGGTGTGCCCTACTCAGATCCGCTAGCAGATGGCCCGGTGATTCAGGCAGCCGCGACACGGGCATTAGCTAGCGGTGTTAAGCTGCATGATGTAATCCAGATGATAGCGGAAGAAAGTCTACAGCTGAAAGCACCAATCATTTTATTTACTTATTACAACCCTATTCTCAATCTGGGAATTCGTGAATTTTTGACCCAAATTGCGGCGGCTGGGGTTAAAGGTTTAGTAGTGCCAGATTTGCCCTTGGAGGAAGCTGAAGAGCTACTGCTACCAGCGGCAGAGATCGGGATTGAAGTTATCCTCCTCGTGGCACCAACCAGCTCTCAGGAACGAATTGTCGCAATCGCCGCTAAGTCTCAAGGGTTTATTTATTTAGTCAGCGTTACGGGGGTAACCGGAGTGAGATCGGGATTGGACGAGCGAGTGGGAGAGATCCTTGCCAATCTTCGCAGCGTTACCGACAAACCGATTGCGATTGGCTTTGGGATCTCAGCACCAGAACACGCCCAGCAGGTGCGTAAATGGGGTGCAGACGGGGTAATTGTCGGTAGTGCTATGGTTAAACGTTTAGCTGAAGGAACGCCGACTGAAGGGCTAGACTCAATTGGCGAATTTTGCCGGAGCTTAAAGGCATCAATTAGCTAAAGTATCCGTCCACTCTTTTCC
>JANNDQ010000740.1:0-2899 GCA_031387965.1 Chamaesiphon sp. OTE_75_metabat_567 | reverse complement strand
ACTGCGACTCGGCGCGGTTCTTGCTGAGGTCCAAGGTGTAGAGAGAGTTTTGCGTCTGCACCTTGGAGGAGCCAGTGGTAGAAGTGGCCTGTTGCCCCTCGACACCTCCAAAGATGGCGAACGTAAGGTACTGCGCGCCTTGCAAGTAGCAATCGCCGCTCAGAATAAACCAGTAACACTAGCTCAACTCGCCTTACCACTTGAACATATAGATAATGCTGATATTTATCTGATTGCCAATAGCCTCAAGGGTCTAGACAAGAAGGAAACACCGATCAAACTTGCTGGCGATGAAGGTGCTTGCTTCTTACCTGCACCAATTCAGACATTGACAGGTAGTGGTAGTGGCGCGAATGCTAATTATAGCTGGGAGTCGAATTATTTCGATCGACGTGAAGAGCGGTGGATTGGGATGTTGCAGACGAATATTGGTAGTATGACTGTCTGGAATCGGGATGGCTTGTATGTTGGCAGAGATGATAGCATCCCCACCAATGACGCTCCCACCGCTGCTCAAATTACCGCCGCATTTGATGGGGGCAATACTGGTTCTGTCTACGATACTAAGAATCTGCTGTTTATGCGTGCAGCCCCCCACGCCGCAGTTCCCGCCGCAACCCCACTCATTGCCCTACTCAATTTTCAGCCCCCTCAATTGAGCGTTCCAGATCTCCACCAGACAACAGTTCCAGCTAAAGCTGGACTTGCTCGTGGTCGTGAGCCTGAGCAATTACTGGCATTTTATGGAAAAACACCAAAAGTAAAAGGAGAAAAACCGCCCAAGGGAGGAACACCAACTCCGACGACTCCAGCAACACCCACCTCATCAACTATTCGCAGCTTACATCAACTTGGCTTCGGCACAGAGGATACAACTGAAGGTGGTTTAGTTTTTCATGCAACCGTCACTGATGATTTAGGTGATGATGGTACGGCTACACCCGACCTTATTCTTGATGGCGCTGGCTTACGAGAGTACCCAGACGGCGTGAAAAAGAGTCCTTATGGCTTTGCTTTTAGTGATGGCGATGATTTGCCAGGGCCGCTGACGATCGTGACCGATCGCGCCTTATACGTCCAAGGAGACTACAATAACTTTGGGACTCTTGCCCAAAAACAACCAGCGTCATTGATCGGTGACACAATCACAGTGCTATCAAATAACTGTGCTGATGATACCGAAGCAACAATCAATTGTGGCGTGATGAGTGCCACCCTAGTCGCAGAAGAGACAACTATCAAAGCCGCTTTTCTTTCCTACACAGATCGAAGCGATGGAAATATCGGTACCAGCGGTTTCACCAGCATCCCGAAAGTCAAGAAATATAGTGGTGGATTAAATAACTACATTCGGATGGTTGAAGATTGGGGCGGCAAAGCTTTTAACTACACGGGTTCATTTGTGAGTCTTGGCACACCCCAAGAGTATAGTGGTGCTTACCGATCTGGTAGTAGTACTAATAACGCCTTTGTCGCGGGTGGTAGTTACTACGACGTACCAATTCGGAATTTTAACTACGATACCGACTTTAATGCTTTTGATAAGTTACCACCGCTGACTCCTAAGGTGATCTATCTCCAGCAAGAGACGTTCAAGCGATCGTACAAATAAAGTTCCAACCACCAAAAGCGATTTACAATCAAGATGTACGCTTCAAAACTAATTAGCCGTGACAGTCAGAGTTCGCATCGCTCCCAGTCCTACTGGTAACTTACATATCGGCACCGCCCGCACCGCTGTTTTTAACTGGCTATATGCCCACCATCATGGTGGGACATTTATCCTGCGGATCGAAGACACTGATGTCGAACGCTCCAAACCTGAATATACCCAAAATATCCTTGATGGGATGAAATGGTTGGGCTTGAATTGGGATGAAGGGCCATTATTTCAATCTCAACGCTTGGATTTATATCGTCAGTCGATTCAGACTTTATTAGACAACGGTAGTGCTTATCGTTGCTACACCAGCACGGAAGAACTCGATGCCCTCCGCGCTGCTCAGGAAGCTAGCTCCCAAGCACCCCGCTATGACAATCGCCACCGTAACCTCACGCCAGAGCAAGAAGCGGCATTTATCGCCGAGGGTCGTCGTCCGGTAATTAGGTTTAAGATTGAGGACGATCGCGAAATCAGTTGGGTAGATTTGGTCAGATCTACCGTTACCTGGAAAGGGATCGATCTCGGTGGGGATATGGTGATTGCCCGCGCTGCCGATGGCGAAGAATTGGGACAACCGCTTTACAATCTCGCAGTAGTCGTCGATGATATCGACATGCAAATCACCCACGTCATTCGGGGTGAAGATCACATTGCCAATACCGCCAAGCAAATCTTGCTATATGAAGGCTTAGGCGTACCAGTTCCCACATTCGCCCACACCCCGCTAATTTTGAGTCCTGAGGGCAAGAAACTCTCCAAGCGTGACGGGGTGACTTCGATCGATGATTTCAAGCAGATGGGCTACCTTGCCCCAGCCTTGGTTAATTATATGACGCTGCTGGGCTGGTCGGCTCCCGATGCGACTGAGTTATTTACGCTTGATGTCGCTGCTGGGATGTTTGATTTCGATCGAGTCAATCCGGCTGGTGGTAAATTTGACTGGGATAAACTTAACTGGATCAATAGTCAGTATCTGCACAATCTCCCTGCTGAAGAGTTGATGCCACTATTTATTCCTTACTGGCAAGCTGCGGGCTTTCAGTTAGATCCTGATGCAGATCATGACTGGTTGCTTCAGTTGACTAATTTAATCGCTGCGAGTCTCGAACGTCTCGACGGGTGCGTCGAAATCAGTCGGACATTTTTCACGACAGCGGTAACGCTCAATGAGGAAGCTGCGGCTAAGGTGACTCAGCCCGGAGCTAAGGAAGTTTTAACTAGTCTGCTGACAACGCT
>JANNDQ010000736.1:0-2964 GCA_031387965.1 Chamaesiphon sp. OTE_75_metabat_567 | reverse complement strand
AGGTCAAGTATTTGACCGCTAGGTAATTCTACAGGTGTTTTCATAATCCTGGATATTTCTTATGGTAGATTCTCAATCTGCTCTGTTGGTAGATAATTAGATTTGTATAATAATCTTGCCCGACGTTGTTTGAGTAAATCTGCATCTGCTAACGCGATCGCTTCATCTAACATCAGATTAGCTAAATCTAACTGATGACAAGCCTCTCTTAACTTAGCGATTGACTTAGCTCTTGTTTCAGGATCGGGAATTCTAAATTGGGTATTCATGATTAATTCCAGTTACGTTCAATGTCCTGTAGGCTGGCAATGCTGGTATCGATAGAAATTTCGGTTTGTTCTATTGATCGATACAATAAATTTAACAGATCCTCCGAGGCAATGGGTTGAGATTAAGTCACTCTCAAAAATATGTTGTGTAGTCGGTTGTATAAACTTACTAGCCGCTCCCTAATATTTACAAGTTCTTCCAGTTCTGAAGCTGTTTCGGCTGTTTCACCGAATTGTTGGAATAAACTAAACTCGATTGCGGTGGTTGATTCGAGACACTCAGCTAGTCTTCGCTGCAAAGTAAAAATGTTGGTGATTGTAGAGTCTGGTAATTTAGCCACTGATAAATTGGACAAGAGTTAAACTTCAATTCCTAATTTAGCAGGTTTGAGGTATCGATCAATTTGGGTGATGGGATTGATCGTTGTTTAGATTCGATTGCCGTTGGCACGCTACGCGAACGGGTGTTGGTAGGTTCGATTCTCCACGGGAGAGGCTCCGCCAACGAATCTTAGATATAATAGGCACAGCGACTAAATGTAGAGTATCTGATATGAATACTAGATTAGAAGTTCAGTCAGCGATCGAACAATTGCCAGAGAACGAAATTCGTGATCTAGCAAAATGGTTGCAAGAATATTTAGAGCAAAAGTGGGATCGGCAGATTTTGACAGATTTTGAATCGGGAAAACTCGATCATCTAATCACCAAAGCAGAATCAGATATCAGCTTTAAACTGTCGCCCCACGATCCTGAATTTATCAGGCAACTAGAAGTTGCAGAAGCAGTAATGCACGAAGATCGGACTCTGCTCAGAAAACTGGCTCAATAGTACTGTGCAAGATGTAATTTGGGTTCGAGATGAAGTAGTTATAGCCATTCATCACTATCAACTAACTGAGCATGGCGGATTAGAAGGGATTCGGGATGAGGGGTTGCTTCAATCCGCACTCTGTCGCCCAAAAAATCTCTTGGCTTATGCTGAGTCACCCCCCGATGTCGCAGATCTCGCCGCAGCGTATGGTTATGGAATTGTCAAAAATCATCCTTTTGTGGATGGAAATAAACGAACGGCTTACATCGTCATGCGGACATTCCTCAAGCTCAATGGCTACGATCTTCAAGCTTCCGATGAAGAGAAATATCAAATCTGGATCGATTTAGCGACAGGTGGACTCTCAGAAATAGAATTAGCTGAGTGGATCAGAAATCACTACAAGCTTAATAGGGCTTAGGTGCGATTGCCGTTCGCGCAGCGTCTCGTAGAGATGGTACGCTACGAGATTACCTTCGGTAGGCTAACGCCAACGATTTTGGTGGTGGTGGTTTAAATTCGATCGTTGTTTAGGATCGATTCTCCGAGGAGAGGCTTTGCCAACGAATGTTGGATACAATGTTACTAGAGCTAGAAAGGATGAATAAATCATGCCAGAGCAACTAGAAGAACGAGTTGCCTTATTAGAAGCTGAAGTAGAGCGGCTAAAACACCAGTTACCCAGTATCCCCGCAAAAACAGAGCATCCGATGCTAAAGTTTGCAGGTATTTTTAAAGACGATGCAGATTTTGCTGCTGTTGTCGCCAACATTGCCGCAGATAGAGCAGATACAACTGAAGAATAAGGGTAAAATTATGAGTCCCCAATTAAAGCAAATATTGACAGAGATTGACAGTTTATCAGCAACAGAAAGAATAGAAGTGCTGAGTCATACAATCGAGTTAATGAAACAAAATCTCCCCGTTGAATTTGATGAATCAATCGATCCAGATCTTGGGCTAGAAGTCAAAACAGAAGTCATCGAACAGCTACTAGTGATTCGTCAAAGTAAGAGTCCAAATATCACAACAGATGAGGTAAAACGGCAATTGGGCTTGGTGTAAAATGAGCTATACCATTGAGTACAAACCATCATCCCTTGAAGATCTCAAACAACTCAATCGCCAAATTCAATCTCGCATCATTAAAAAGATTACTTGGTTAGCCGAAAATTTTGAGGAGATCGAGCCACTTACTCTAAGCGCAAATTTAGCAGGTGCATACAAGCTTCGGGTGGGAGATTACCGGATCATTTATGAATTTAGTGAGGTGGATGAGAATATTACTATCTTAAAGATTGGACATCGTAGTGAAATTTATGAATAAGAATCGATCGATTTAATTCTGATAGTTTAGATTCGATTGCTGTTGGCACGCTAGGCGATCGGGTGTTGGTCGCCTCGATCGTGTTTGGGGTGATGTTCGATCGATTTGGTGTTGGTGGGATCGATCGCTGTTTAGATTCGATCGACAATTAAGATCGATACAATATTTATTTCTAGAGTAAATCAATAAATTCATTTACACTCAAACCTGCTTGTCGAATAATTGCGCGTAAAGTACCTCGATCTAATTCCTGATGGTCTGGCACACAGACAGTCATGCGCGGATCTTCTCGTACTAAAATAACATGACTGCCGCGTTGTCGTTCGCGTAGCGTAGGCAAAGCCTAATCGATAACAAAACCAATTTTTCCAAGTACTTTAATACATACCGCCCCTGAGACTACAGGTAGCCTACTCATACCAACACAACCTCAACCTCATCAGTAGGAATAGGCTCACCTCTATCCTGTAAAACTTCGATATAGAGGGAAATTGCTTGCTCAATATTAACTAACGCTTCTGCACGGGTTTTCCCCTGACTGATGCAGCCAGATA
>JANNDQ010000710.1:0-2583 GCA_031387965.1 Chamaesiphon sp. OTE_75_metabat_567 | reverse complement strand
AATGCCGATGAGCGGTATCTTGCCCCAACTTTGATTGATGGAGTCACCTGGGACGATCCCGTGATGCAGTCAGAGATTTTTGGCCCGATCCTACCCATTTTGACCTACAACGACTTAGAAGACGCGATCGCGCAGGTTAATGCCCGCCCTAAACCCCTCGCACTATACTTCTTCAGTCGCGATCGTCAACAGCAACAGCGAATCTTGCAAGCGACTTCATCCGGCGGAGTCTGCATCAACGACACAGTGATGCAGGTTAGCGTCAATAGCTTACCATTCGGTGGTGTCGGCGAAAGTGGCATCGGTGCGTATCACGGCAAAGCTAGTTTTGATACTTTCTCTCACTCCAAAAGTGTGCTCAAACGTGAATTTTGGCTAGACTTGGGTTGGCGTTATGCTCCCTACACAACTAAAAAGTTTGAACTACTCAAGCGAATTGTTACAGGGTGAACTTTCCCAGCATCCCGATCTTTCCCCCATCCTCCGACTATGCTAACTCCTGACTCTGCACCGATCCTCGCCCAGCTTCAATCATTGATTGATGTCGTTGCCAAACTGCGCAATCCTGAAGGGGGCTGTCCCTGGGATTTGGCGCAGACACCGGAGAGTTTGACCCCTTATATCGTTGAGGAGGCTTATGAGGCGGTACACGCGATTCGGAGTGGCGATCGAGACGCAATTATCTCGGAGCTGGGGGACTTATTATTGCAGGTGGTTTTACAGGCGCAATTAGCGAGTGAGGTGGGAAATTTTACGCTGGCAGATGTGGCACAGGGGATTGGTGAGAAGTTAATTCGCAGACACCCTCACGTATTTGGTGATGTCCAAGTTGCCAACGTAGATGAAGTCAGAGCAAATTGGGAGCAAATCAAAGCGATCGAAAAGGGTAATCCTACTGCATCATTTAGCGATAAGTTGAGTAGCTATGCTGAGAAGTTACCACCTCTAACCGCAGCAGCAAAAATTTCACATAAAGCTGCATCGGTGGGATTTGAATGGGAAAGTGTGGATGGAGTATGGGCAAAATTTGAGGAAGAATTGGCTGAGTTTAAAGAAGCACTCGCTACTCCCAATACCGCCCATCAGGAATCTGAATTGGGCGATTTATTATTTACAGTGATTAATCTGGCGCGTTGGTACAAACTCGATCCAGAGCGGGGATTGAGTGGTACGAATCAAAGATTTATCGATCGTATCCAGCAGATGGAACAATATACAGATCGTCCGCTGAGTGATTATACGATCGTTGAATTAGAAGCCCTCTGGCAACAAGCCAAGCAGCAGTTAAAGAAAAATTCGACTAAAATTTAGGCAGCGCGTAAGGTGTAAAAAGTATGTACCAAAATCATCCAACCGTACCTGGTATCGACACACTGCCTACCATGTATGACTTACCTAGTGAAAGTGCGGAGGAGATGGGGTTGCCTGATGAATTTCATGATTTTCAGCCGAAATTATTGCGGGAAACTTGTCAACCTGAGGCGGCGGATTTTTTTGTCGGGGCTGACTTGAATCTTTACTATGATGTCAAGCACACCAATTGGTACAAGCGACCAGATTGGTTTCTGGTGCTAGGAGTAGCTGCTAGTCAGTCTCAGGATGAACTGAGATGGAGCTATGTGATGTGGCAAGAAGGGGTGGCACCATTTTTGATGGTAGAGCTATTATCACCGGGCACGGAGGCAGAGGACTTGGGGCAGACGTTACGAGTGGTAGGCAAGCCGCCGACGAAGTGGCAGGTGTACGAGCAAATTTTACGGGTGCCTTATTATGTGCTGTACGACAGGTACTCGAACCAATTTCGGTTGTTTTGTTTGCAGGGTTCGCGGTATGTCGAGTTGGCGGTGAGTGGGCAGGGATTTTGGTTTGAGGAGTTGGAGTTAGGTTTGGGGCTTTGGGATGGTGTTTATTTTGGGATTGAAGGTAAGTGGTTGCGGTGGTACGATCAATCTGGCAGTTGGATCGGTACCGATCAAGAGCAATTGAATCAGGCTCAACAACAATTGAGTCAAGCGCAACAACAATTCGATGCAGCTATTCAACAGGCTGCGCGAGAACGAGAGCGGGCGGATCTATTAGCTGAGAAGCTCAAGGAATTGGGGATAGGTCCAGATTAACATCTGTTCGGGATCGGAGTTGTATAACTTCTAAGCATAGATTGTCAGATAATTAGGTTGCTGAACAATTCGATCGAACCAAGCTAAAATAGCTGGAAGTTTACGCAGATCGAAATCACCTTCTTCAGCCACATGGGTATAGGCATATAGCACGATATCAGCAATAGAATAGCGATTACCGACAAAATAATCCTGTTTCGCTAAATGGTTTTCCATCACCTGTAAAGCGGCATAACCTAATTGCTGTTTTTGCGCAATGGCTTCGCGTTTTTGCTCTGCTTGCTTGGCAATCGAGATCCAAAAACGGACGGTTGCAATATTTGGCTCGTGACTATACTGCTCGAAAAATAACCACTGCATCACCTGAGCACGTTCCCATCTATCGGCGGGCAAAAAATCTTTACCATCGGCAAGATAATAGATGATGGCATTAGATTCAGCCAAATACTGTCCAGGCTGAATTTCT
>JANNDQ010000682.1:0-7761 GCA_031387965.1 Chamaesiphon sp. OTE_75_metabat_567 | reverse complement strand
CGGCTGATTTCTGCCGCTATCGCCCTCGAACGTGCGGGGGTGTTTTCGATCGTCCTTGAACACATTCCCGCTGATTTAGCCAAATTAATATCTGAAAAACTCTCGATTCCGACGATCGGCATCGGTGCCGGAGTAGACTGTGATGGGCAGATATTAGTAACAGCGGATTTACTCGGCTTAACCGAGCGTCAACCGCCATTTGCAAAAGTTTATGTCGATCTACGCGCAGTGATTACTGAAGCAGTCCAGAAATATAGTGCCGATGTAAATAGTTAGGATCTGTAGGGGTGGGTTCATGCTAAATATACTCGAAACATACACTTAACCTTCAAACAAACCCACCCAACCTCACCAGAAATTACCTGCTACAGAACTAATAACAAACCCAATCATCGATCGTGCGCAGCTACCCAGAAGATTGGTTAAAATTTGTCAAACAGGAGCGAATCATTGCGGTAATTCGATCGACAGATCTCCACATCGGTCTCAAAATGGCTCAGACTGCGGCGGCTGGCGGGATTAAATTAATTGAGATTACCGCAAATAGCGATCGACCCTGGGCATTAATTGAGCGATTGCGGGCAGAATTACCAGATTGCTCGATCGGGACAGGAACAGTATTAACCATATCAGACGCGCTCAATGCGATCAATTGTGGTGCCGAATACATCTTCACACCGCATTTGGATCTCAGCTTAATTGACGCTGCTATCACTGCCGAAATTCCAATTATTCCTGGCGCATTAACCCCCACTGAAATCATCACCGCATGGCAAGCCGGAGCGACGGCGATTAAGGTATTTCCAATTCAGGCAATGGGCGGCGTAAGTTATTTGGAAGTCCTACAGGGGCCAATTGCGCAGATTCCATTGATCCCCACTGGTGGTGTGACAGTAGCTAATGCACCAGATTTTCTCGCTGCTGGGGCGATAGCTGTTGGGTTAGCTGGCTCTTTATTTCCCGATCCTGAAATCTTGGATCGAGATTGGCAGAGTATTCGAGATCGAGCCAGTAATTTAATTATGAGAATAAAAATCTAACTTAAATCAGATCGAATCGATGACAAATCACCGCGAATATTGCGGACATTGCGGTAATTGCGAACCCAATTAGGGGATCTTGTCCTTGGGACATAGCAAATGATGTAACGACTCCAGCGCCGAGTACCGCAGGCATGGCGACATCAAGTAGAGAGTAGCCCGATCTATTTCTATACATAACTTTTAGAAGAGTTGAGTGGTTGAAATGCTGTGAAATTTATCTAGATATTTCCCCGCAGTCTATCACTCGACTCGATCGATCTCATGGTAATTATGAGATTCTGCAATCAATGTTGATGATTAGATATACTTCTTCATACCAATAGTAATGGTTGACATTGGCTCAGTGCATGAGCTAACTGTTCGATCTTGACAGGCTTAGTTACATAGTCATGCATCCCCGCATCCAGACACTCTTGTTTATCACCTTCGAGCGCACTTGCAGTCATCGCAATAATTGTCGGGCAGCGATGTCCGGGGAATTCAGTCAAAATTCGGCGGGTGGCTTCCATTCCATCCATTTTCGGCATTTGTAAGTCCATTAAAATCACATCGTAATCATAGTGATGGAGCCGTTCGATTACTTCTAAACCATTCATGACAATATCTGCTTGATAACCAATGCGTTTGAGCATGTGAATGGCTACTTTTTGATTGACAAGGTTATCTTCAGCTAGCAAAATGCGCAAGGGGAATGCGGCTTGATTAAGATAACAATTTGCAGACTTTGATTTGGGAATCGCAATTTCCTGTTGAGTCTTTTTATCTAAAATGTGTGTGAGCACATCTTGAAGTTGAAACTGTTTAATTGGCTTATTTAGAGTCGCGGCAAAATCGACTTGAGCAGCGGTAATTTCCGCCTGACTAATACTGAGTGAACTGAGCATCACGAGTGGTAGCTGTTGATATTCAGGAAATTCTCTAATCTTTTGGGCAAGATCTAATCCATTCATTTCTGGCATCTGCATATCCAGAATTGCTAAATCGAAATGACCCCGTAAGTTGAGCAATTTCAAGGCTTCAGCACCAGATTCAGTCGGATGAGCCAGCATTCCCCAAGATTGAGCCTGAAGTGTTAAAATCTTACGATGAGTCGCATTATCTTCAACAATTAATAACCGTTTTCCTTGCAATTGCGCTGGCTGTGGCTGCTCTTCTTTAGAGATTGGAGATGAAGGTGGCGCTGCTTTAGCAATGATTGTAAAGAAGAAATTAGATCCACCTTCAGCATTACTCTCGACCCACATTTTACCATTCATCAATTCAGTTAGTCGTCTACTAATGATTAAGCCTAAACCCGTACCGCCATAGTTACGAGTAGTAGAAGAATCGACTTGACTAAATGCTTTGAACAGTCGATCGATCTTATCTTGAGGAATCCCAATTCCGGTATCCTTGACCATAAATCTTACCTCATAGGTAGGATCGTCATCGGTTAGGATTAGATCTCGATCGACTGAGTTAATTTTTTTTGCAGTTACACCAATAATTACTTCACCAGAATTAGTGAATTTCAATCCATTCCCAATGAGATTGACTAAAATCTGTCGAATCCGCGTGACATCACCGTACAACCGACTTGGTGTATTTTTATAGATTAGATAGGCAAGCTCTAGATTTTTTTCCGCAGCTTTAGGTGCAAGTAGATCGAGAGTTTCCTCGATACAATCACGGATATCAAAGGGTTGGCAATCTAGCTCTAATTTCCCTGATTCAATCTTGGAAAAATCTAGAATATCATTAATTAGTGTGAGCAAAGAATCTCCACTATTGCGGATTGTACTGACAAAATCATGTTGTTGGGGCGTTAGTTCGGTATCGAGTAATAGCCCCGTCATCCCAATTACCCCATTCATCGGGGTGCGGATTTCATGGCTCATTGCCGCGAGAAAAGCACTTTTAGCTTTATTTGCTGACTCTGCTGCTTTTTTAGATTGTTCGAGCAGATGATTTTTTGCCAAAAGTTCTGCGGACTTTTGGCGCAGGGCTAGATTTGATGTTTCGAGTTGGCGGTGTAAATGTGACTGGGTTAAGATCCGCTTGACTCTTTGGCGCAATACCGCCCAGTGAATCGGCTTGGTAATATAGTCCGCTGCCCCTACTTCATAGGCTCGATCGAGTGAGCTACTATCATCTAGTCCGGTGATCATCAATACTGGTGTCAAATCGCCGCCGGGTAGCTGTTGCAGCTGGGCGCAGCATTCAAATCCATCCATCCCCGGCATCACACCATCCATCAGCACCAAATCCGGCTGAATTTCTTGATAAATAACGATCGCTTCTTCCCCATTCCGGGCAGTTCGCACCTGATAGCCATCAGCCTGAACCTTGGCACACAAAACCTGTCTGACTACTTCGTCATCATCAACAATCAAAACTAGTGCCGGATAGTGAGGTGTGCGGTTAATCGACATATGATTTATGAATTACCTAACTTCAGTTGATAATTAGCTGGAGTTTTAGACAGCCGCAAAGTTAATGTGAATAGAAAATCGACTGTTTCTTTATTTATCCCAAAGATCGATCTTTAACTGACACTCCTAGATGATTTGGTTGTGGCGATGAATCAGAGGTTAGAGTGAATCATCCAGCCTGATCCGAATTTATTTAGAGATTGCACCTAACTAATAACGGTTGTGTGGTACCATCTTTGTGTCATCTGTGACCAATTCAGAGCTGTCTGCTGAATTCGCGATCCAGGTTAGTTACCATCATTATCAGTGGTGCCACCTGAGTAGAGCGTAAGCTCTGTCACATCCGATCCTTTGCTCCTTTGACTAGTAACTTCATGCAATTGCGAGATTCCCTGCGCCGAACTAAGATTGTTGCTACCATCGGTCCCGCAACCAGTAGCCCTGAAGTCCTGAAAAAACTGATCCAAGCCGGAGCAACTACGCTGCGTCTCAATTTCTCTCATGGTACTCACGATGACCATCTGGCAAATATTCGACTGATTAGGCAAATATCCTTTGAAATAAATCAGCCTGTCGGCATTTTGCAAGATTTACAGGGGCCAAAAATTCGACTGGGTAGATTTGCTGAAGGCCCAATTGTATTGAAAAATGGCGATCCATTTACACTCACCAGTAAGATTATTCCAGGTACACAGACGATTAGTTCGGTCACCTACGAAACACTGGCTGATGAAGTTCCTGTGGGTTCGACGATCATGCTCGACGATGGAAAGGTAGAGATGATCGTCACCGCAGTTGATCAGGCTACTAGTGAATTGCACTGTGAGGTGGTCATTGGCGGGACATTATCCAATAATAAAGGTGTAAATTTCCCTGGCGTTTACCTGTCAATCAAAGCGCTAACTGATAAAGATCGGGTAGATCTGATGTTTGGGCTAGATCAAGGCGTAGATTGGGTTGCGCTCAGTTTCGTCCGCAATCCCGCAGACATTCTCGAAATTAAAGAACTGATTGCTAATGCGGGTAAAGAAGTCCCGGTGATCGCTAAGATTGAAAAGCACGAAGCGATCGAACAAATGGAAGAAATCCTCGCACTCTGTGATGGTGTGATGGTTGCACGGGGCGATTTGGGCGTGGAGATGCCCGCCGAGCAAGTCCCCAGAATTCAGAAACAGTTGATCGCGACAGCCAACCGGATGGGAATTCCGATTATTACGGCGACTCAGATGCTCGACAGTATGGTGAACAACCCACGCGGGACTCGCGCTGAGATTTCTGACGTTGCTAATGCGATCCTCGATGGTACCGATGCGGTGATGCTTTCTAACGAAACTGCTGTAGGCATCTATCCAGTTGAAGCCGTCGAAACGATGGCGAGAATCGCCCTAGAAACTGAAAAAGAAGAGCTATCCCGCCGCTGGGAAGACAAAAAGCGATCGATTCCCAACGCCATTAGTGAAGCCGTTGGCAACATTGCCGAGCAACTTGGAGCCGCCGCAATTATCCCGTTCACCAAAACTGGAGCCACTGCGCGGAGCGTTTCCAAATTCCGCCCATCTAAGCCAATTCTCGCCGTCACACCCCATGTAGATGTCGCCCGCAGACTTCAGCTCGTTTGGGGCGTTCAACCGATGCTCCTGCTCGATTTAGCCAATGTTAATGACAATTTTCAAGCAGCCATTAATATGGCTCGCACAAGCAATCTCCTCCACGAAGGCGATCTAGTCGTGATTACTTCCGGTACCCAAGGCGTAGCTGGCTCGACAGATCTAGTCAAAGTCGAAGTCGTCACCGCCGTGCTAGGACAAGGGATCGGCATCGGACATGGATTGGTAACTGGAGTTGCCCACATTGCCCGCACACCCAGGGATGTTGCCCACTTTAACAAAGGAGATATCCTCATTACCACGACAACCAATGCTGAATATCTAGACGCGATTCGCAAAGCCAGTGCGATCGTCGTTGAGGATGAAGGTTTAACCTGTCATGCGGCGGTGCTGGGCTTACGATTGGATATTCCAGTAATTGTGGGCGTGAAGGATGCCACAGGCAGCATTCGCGGGGGGACAGTGATTACGCTGGATGTTCAGCGTGGTTTGATCTATTCTGGGGCAATTAGTTTTAATTAAACCTGTTATGTTTCAGGAACGTTTCCTCATCCGTTTGATCGAACCAAGAATTAGGCGATGGCTAGAATCGATCGAGTTGTCAACTAAAACCCTTAATGGTGATGATAACCGCTGTTCGACCAAAACATTCACGGCGACTGCTGCACCGATCATCACGATCATCATCCCCCAGAACAGCAAATGTGAATTGACGGCTGGGTAAGCAAGATTAAAAATCATAAAGCCGATATATTGGTGCAGCAGGTACAGCGGATAGGTGATTGCACCAGCTAGCAGCCATTGACGACGACCAAAATCGCCTGTCCGCCGCAGGGAAATTAAGGACATCACGATAAAGAAAGTGGTGATAATTCCCACAACAACAAAATTATTTAGATCGGTATTGTACTGCTGCTCAAACTTTGATATTTCAGCGATGCTTTCATATAGTGCTAGACCAAAGGCTCCCGCAATCATCGCAATTCTAGCGCGTGAAAGCCCTTGAGACCAAATCCTAAAAAAAGTCGCACCAGCGATGAAATATGCTGCAAAATCAACGATTAGTAAATACCGCAGCTTGCTGATTTGGAGAATATCCAGAGTCAAGCAAGTAATCAGCCAGATTGCCAAAAATATTTCAACCTGTTTGATTTTACCCGCTGCTAATACTAAGCCAACTAACGCATAAAAACGTAGCTCTACAAATAAAGACCAATAGACACCATCGATCGAATCGACATTGAGAAAGCCGCTCAGCATGGTCATGTTAATCAAATATTGACTGATTGATGCCGAATATCGCGGCGCACCAATGGCAAGCGTCACTAGAAACGTAATTGTACAGCAAGCCCAAAAAGCTGGATAAAGTCGCACAAATCTCGAAACAACAAAGCGGCGCAAGTCCCCACTGCTAGCAGTCATCAAAATCGCAAATCCGCTAATTATAAAAAATAGGTGAACGCCAAAATATCCATATTTAGCAATCGGCGCTAGTGGATATGGCATAATAGACATCGCATCTGCGGTATAGCCTCTGAACCCATAGTGAAAGAATATCACCGCCATTACTGCTAGAAATCTTAATAAATCTATTTCGTTAATTCTAGGTTTGGATATCATTGATCAGAGTGCTTGTTTTTAATAACTCTCTGCTTTTTGCAGACAATTAAATTGATAATTATTTGACTCGTATAGACTCAAGTATAATTATCACCGCACTTGTATGGCATTCGCACAAAGACTAAGATAGTTCGCTAAATTCAACCTCAAAACTTCAGCACTTCAGTAATATGACTAGATTTAGAATTTTGTAAAACGGTCACTGTTCACAGGCTCAAACCCCTAATTAAACTAGCTTGCAGGCTTAATGATAGCTGCGCTCGATCAATTATGCCGTTACGCGATCGCCTAAACTCAACTCACTAGCACGAAGATCGATAACCAGTCTGCGATTGAGCAACCATTTCCGACCCAATAACACTTCTGATAACTCTTGCCCAACATGAACGGGAAGATCTAATTCTTGCCCATCAAATTCAACTTTGCCAATATAAATATCGAATCGATAGTCTCCCCGCGCCGTTCGCATTACTTGTTCTCGCACTCGTTCCCATCCTAGTTCTTCTACATCTTGCTCGTTCATTGCCAACCAATGAGAAAAGCCCGTGTCCAGAAGGGCATCGACGGGTAATTTCAATCCATGTGCGGTAATGAGTTCGATCTCGAATAAGATCGCATCTTCTTCGCCCAGGAAACCAGATATCATATCGTACCGCAGGTTCCAGACTCATTAATCCGAAACGTATAGTGGAGCTTATGAGGGTGGTTGGTGCGACACTGAGATGATGCTATTTCTAAATCGCGATCAATGAAGCTATCGCCACTATCAGGTTCGATGGCGACAAACCAGTTACGGTGAGTGGCGATTTTTTCGGCTCTAATACGCTCGAAGATTGGATAACACCGCTGATAGAAAACTTCCCGCTCTGCCTCACGCTTGGCAATACGTTCGGGTGTCCATTGAATTTTGGGAAATACTCTTCCCTGCCGATGGGATAGATTAGTCATTAGAACCTCTTTGTCACTATATTAACCTGAAAATCGCTATATTTTGGCGAAGCATCCACAGCCTTTAACCTTCCTAAAAATCGACCTACCGCCACGGTGGTTGCTATAAGTTGTTACAATCTCCTGACTGAC
>JANNDQ010000670.1:0-2824 GCA_031387965.1 Chamaesiphon sp. OTE_75_metabat_567 | reverse complement strand
CCAAGAAAAAGCCCCAACTTACACAAGGTAAGTCAGGGACGAATAATCAGGGTGCATCTACCACTCCTATATCCACATCTGCCCAGGTGTAATCAGGACAAAAGTTGGTAATCTATTACTTGACAGAAAAAGCCCCAACTTACACAAGGTAAGTCAGGGACGAATAATCAGGGTGCATCTACCACTCCTATATCCACGTCCGCCCAGGTGCAATCAGGACAAAAGTTATTTTTTCTACCCCCTCTTCCCAAACTCCTTATGGCGACAGTAAAAGAAGCGATCGATCGGATGATTCAAGCAAATAATGTCCAGACTGGACTGGTAAGCGGTTTGAGTCGGCAAATCATCGCTCAAATGAACAACTTGCAAACGAGCATATTAGTTAACTTCGATAATCTACCTGGAATTAGCAGCTCTGGCGAACCTCACTTAAACATGTACTTGCAGCCTGCGGCTAGAGAGACACTGCGGATCGCGCTGCGGGCGGGCATGGCGCAGCAACCCAATTTGAGGATGATCATTAACTCCGCTTATCGGACTGTTGCTCAGCAACATATTCTCTACCAGATTTATCAGCGTGCGCCAAAGCTGATTCCATTAGCCGCCAAGCCAGGAAATAGTAACCACGAAGATGGGCTAGCGATCGATGTCAATAACTACAATGATTGGAAACCATACCTGCTCAAGTATGGCTGGCAGTGGCTAGGGGCTGGCGATCCAGTGCATTTTTTTGAGAATAACGGTCGTGATGATGTCGGTAATCTCGGCGTTAAAGCGTTCCAAAGTCTATGGAATAAGTACAATCCCACCGATCTGATGACTGTCGATGGCAACTTTGGTGCTCAAACTGCTGCCAAAATGGATCAGTGTCCGATCGCAGGTTTTGCCGTGGTGATGATCTATCAGATGGGTGATAGTGGCCCGGTAGTGACCAGAATTCAAAAGAGTTTGAATAATGTTGGCTTCGCTACGCCTGTAACTGGTTTCTTTGGACAAAAGACTAAGGATACAGTAATCAAATTTCAGCTCAAGTACGGATTGTCGGCGGATGGTACTGTTGGTCGGATGACGTTGAAGGCGCTGGGGATTAGGCTTTAGGCTTTAGGCTTTAGGGGGAAGAAAATTCGTAGGTTGGGTTGCGCGTAGCACTAGCGGTAGCGGAGCGTTTGCCCTAGCAATAGCATCTCTGCCAAGAGATAACCCAACAAACACTCCAAGCCGACTTTGTTGGGTGTGTTGGGTTTCATTCTTCAACCCAACCTACAGATCCATCCACTATTCACTATTCACCCACCACACTAGATTCTAATTTTTACTAGGAAGTGAGTCCGATCGATTTCCAGGGTACTTTAAATGTAGAAAGTGCATTCAAACGATCGGGAGATCCTTGAATAATGCGTTAAAATTACAGACGGGAATCCGTTCGACGATAGGGGAAATGGGATAGGCAGTGGCAGACAAAAATATCGAATTAGAGCTAGCAGATGCAAAGGTAGCTGCTGAATTGAACGAACTACTCAAAAATACTTTAGATCCTCAGGATAAAGATAACGTGGGTCTAAAACATCAACACCGAACTGAAGAACCGAAGGCACCTTGGACGATCGAGGATAGCGAAAATCTCTACCGGATTCAGGGTTGGGGCGAGCCTTACTTTTCGATCGATACGGCGGGACATGTCACCGTGGCACCTCAAGGCGATCGGGGTGGCTCACTAGACCTGTATGAGCTAGTCTCTTCCCTCCAACAGCGCAATTTGGCGCTGCCGCTCCTAATTCGGTTTTCGGACATCCTGGAGCACCGAATTGAGCGCTTAAATGCTTGTTTTGCCAAAGCGATCGCTCGGTATAACTATGGCGGTGTTTACAAGGGCGTATTTCCAGTTAAGTGCAATCAGCAGAAGCATTTGATCGAAGATCTGGTTAAATTTGGTAAGCCTTATCAATTTGGATTAGAAGCAGGTTCCAAAGCGGAATTAACGATCGCGATCGCGATGTTAAACAACCCTGGCGCACTGCTAATCTGTAACGGCTACAAAGATCGCGAATATATCGAAACGGCGATGCTAGCGCAGAAATTAGACCAAACGCCGATTATCGTCCTCGAACAGATCGAAGAAGTCGAAATTGCGATCGCGGCTGCAAAATCCTTGGGAATCAAGCCTAATCTCGGAGTCCGTGCCAAGCTCAACGCTAAAGGCATCGGGCGCTGGGGTGTATCTAGTGGCGATCGGGCTAAATTTGGGCTGACGATTCCAGAAATTATTATGGTAGTCGATCGACTCAAAGAAGTTGATATGCTCGACTCTCTTCAGCTGCTCCACTTCCACATCGGCTCCCAGATCTCGTCGATCTCCGTGATCAAAGATGCGATCGGCGAAGCTAGCAAGATCTATGTCGAACTCGTCCAATTGGGCGCAAACATGAAATATCTCGACGTTGGCGGTGGCTTGGGCATCGATTACGATGGTTCCCAAACTAATTTCCACGCCTCCAAAAACTACGACCTCCAAAACTACGCCAACGATATCGTCGCCGAAGTGCGGGAGACGTGTAACGAGAAAAATATCCCCGTCCCCACTCTGATCAGCGAAAGCGGACGGGCGATCGCCTCCCACCAATCCGTGCTAATCTTTGATGTCCTCAGCACCTGTGAAGTCCGCACCGACTTACCGCAACCCACTACCCAACCCGAACACCAAATCATTCGGAACATGTGGGAAACATACGAGAGCATCAACCCTGAAAATTATCGGGAGGCTTTCTACGATGCCAACCAATTTAAAGAAGAAGCTTTGAGTCGGTTCAAATTTGGCTATCTCACA
>JANNDQ010000637.1:0-5639 GCA_031387965.1 Chamaesiphon sp. OTE_75_metabat_567 | reverse complement strand
ACCAGCAGCAGCTTCGAGGTTTGAGTCCAAAACGGTCACTTCTGCCCCCAACAGCCGCAATTCGATCGCCGTGGCTAAACCGATCGCTCCACCACCGATGATGATTATTTCACTACCAAACTGCATCGATCGATTCTCCTTGACCCCATCTATCGATCGATCATAATCGAGATCGCGCTTCAACTTTTGGGTACCCTAGTATTATAACGATCAGTTTCCAGTGGATCTGACTAAATCATGCTTAGTCCTGATGCAATTTAGCTTTAACCACCTATTCCTTATTTCCTAATTTAGTATGCTGTTGCTAAAGAAAGACCAAGTTCAGTTTCGGGATGTGATTAATCCTCATAGTGATCAAGTAACACCGATCATTGGACTTTTTTATCAAAATCAAATCTTTAAACACCTCAAGTCTTTTCCCAAGGATAAATTAGAATCAGCCCAGAAATTAGTCCGACAATTATCTTTAGATCCGACAGTAACCTGCTTGATGATCGAAGAAGATGAAGTATATACAGTTTGGTGCCAAGATTCTAAACTAAAGTCTTATAAGACTAAGAAGGTTGTCAATAGTGACGATTGGATCAGTAAAATTGACCTCAAAGAACTGGTACGGGAAATGCGCGATATTGGTGGCGTGAAAATTAAAGATCGTCGCTATCGATTGAATGTTTATCCTCGCTGTATCGTTGGCAGTGAAGCGACTACCTGGCTAGTCCGAAAGTTTTTTGTTTCGGAAGCTGAAGCCGTCAAGGTTGGACAAAGATTAATTGATGAAAAGCTCCTCCATCATGTTACCGATGGTCATCCATTTGAAGATGGCTTCTTTTTCTATCGGTTTTATTGGGATGAGTAGCTCTAGATCTCTAATCCATTTACTATCTTAATCGTGATTAAAATTTCAGTTGGTTTTAGACAGATCTCACTATTGGCGTTATTAGTAATCTTTGGTTTCTCAATCTCAGCACTACCAGCTTGGGCGCAGAGTTCAGCGGCTAGTTCTGGATTCAATCCTCAAACGTTGCTTAAACATGCGTTGGAGTGGGTCGAAAGTTTAGGTACGATCGGGGCTGTCGCTTTTATTGGTATTTATATTGTAGCGACGGTTGCCTTTTTACCTGGCTCAATTTTGACCTTGGGTGCGGGTGTCGTCTTTGGAGTCTGGTTGGGTGCAGTTTATGTATTTATTGGCGCAACATTGGGCGCAACTGCCGCATTTTTAGTCGGGCGGTATTCGGTGCGGGACTGGGTAGCCAAGAAAATTGCGGGTAATGATAAGTTTAATGCGATCGATCGGGCTGTCGGCAAGGAAGGATTGAAAATTGTCCTACTTACTCGTCTCTCCCCAATTTTCCCATTTAACCTGCTCAACTATGCGTTCGGACTTACGGGAGTCTCACTTCGCGATTATGTGATTGGTTCGGTGGGGATGATTCCTGGCACACTGATGTATGTCTACATCGGTTCGCTGGCTGGCAATATCGCCCTAATTGGCACAGCCACTCAGCCGACTAATCCCACCCTCCAATGGACAATTCGGATCGTTGGATTTGTCGCGACAGTTGCCGTGACTATCTATGTGACGCGGATTGCCAAGCAAGCACTGAATCAGCTCACAGCTGAACCTAAAGCCTAAAGCCTAAAACCTAAAGCCTAAACTAACGCCTAAAATAAAACCGCATGAAAACAATCTCACCAATGGATACCTACAATCAACAGCTGATTGGGTACGTCCATCCAAATGACTGGGTTAATCCTCAGCCTGCGGATATTTATGATCTAGTTGTGATTGGGGCTGGAACAGCGGGATTAGTTGTGGCGGCTGGCGCGGCGGGATTGGGATTGGGTCTAAAAGTAGCCCTGATCGAGCGGCATTTAATGGGCGGAGACTGCCTAAATTTCGGCTGTGTGCCCTCGAAAACGATCATTCGATCGAGTCGGATCATCGGTGAGATTTGGCGGGGTCAGGAGCTGGGTATTAGCGTTGATGCGACCGAGATTGATTTTAGTCTAGTAATGGAGCGGATGCGGCGAATTCGAGCGGATATCAGTCATCATGATTCAGCATCGAGATTTCAGAGTCTGGGTGTAGATGTATTCTTGGGTGATGGCCAATTTACCAGCAACGATACAGTTACAGTTGGTAAACAGAATCTCAAGTTCAAAAAAGCCGTAATTGCTACAGGTGCCAGAGCTGCCACACCGCAAATTCCAGGACTAGCTGAAGCTGGCTATCTCACAAATGAAACGGTGTTTTCGCTCGTCGAACGTCCGCGCCGACTCGCAGTGATTGGTGGGGGCGCAGTTGGCTGTGAACTAGCTCAAACATTCAGAAGATTGGGCTGTGAGGTAGTATTATTACAGCGCGGCAAGCAGATCTTATACAAAGAAGATCCCGAAGCAGCCGCAGTTTTGGAACGAGTCTTAGTTAAAGAGGGCGTAAATCTGGTTCTGAGCTGCGATGTCCAGCAAGTGAGTGTCACGCAGACGGGTAAAACTATTACATACAGTAGCAATGGTGGGGTTAAATCGTTGGCGGAAAGCCCGCTCCAACGGAGAATCGAAGTAGACGAAATTCTCCTTGGTGCGGGACGGACACCGAATATCGAAAGTCTCAATCTCCAGCAAGTAGGCGTAGACTACGATGCCAAAGGTGTCCGAGTCAATGACTATCTCCAAACCACCAATTCCCGTATCTACGCGGCTGGGGATGTCTGTATGAAGTGGCAGTTTACCCACGCCGCCGATGCCGCAGCGCGGATCGTGATTAAGAACACGCTATTCTCACCGTTTGGGCTAGGCAAAAGTAAACTGAGTAGCCTCGTGATGCCGTGGGTGACTTATACCGATCCTGAAATCGCTCATGTGGGCTTGTCAGCAGTTGATGCTGAACTTGAAGGAATTGAGTTTGATACAATTAAGATCATGATGTCTAGTGTCGATCGAGCCATTACGGATGGTGAAACAGAGGGCTTTGTCAAAATCATCCATCGTCGCGGCACCGACGAGATCCTAGGCGCAACAATCGTCGCGAGTCATGCCGGAGAAATGATCTCCGAAGTAACAACAGCAATGGTAAATAAAATTGGACTAAGTAAACTCAGCAGTGTGATCCATCCCTATCCCACCCAAGCCGATGCCCTCAAGAAAGCCGCCGACGCTTATCGCCGTACCCTACTAACCCCCCGCACCAAAAAAATCCTCGGACTCCTAACCAAACTCTCCTAAAACTACCCTCTACCCTCTACCCTCCACCCTCCACCCCTTAATTTCCCCGATCGAGACTAGAAAAAGTCAAACATGTGTATGCTTTGCGATATGATCTGGTTCTATCAGTAGATATATAACCGAGATTTAGAAAAAGAGGGCAAGAGGCTGTGATTAGAGTAGCGATCAATGGGTTCGGACGGATCGGACGGAATTTTATGCGGTGTTGGCTAGGCAGAAAGGATAGCCATATCGAAGTTGTAGGTATCAACGATACTTCCGATCCTCGCACCAACGCACACTTGCTCCGGTATGACACCATGTTAGGCAAGTTCGATGCAGAGATCAGTGCAGACGATAGCACTATCACTGTTAATGGCAAAACGATCAAATGTGTATCCGATCGTAACCCTGACAACTTACCTTGGAAAGAATGGGACATCGATCTCGTCATCGAGTCCACAGGTGTATTTATCAGTCATGCTGGTGCTTCCAGACACATTAAAGCTGGTGCAAAAAAGGTCTTAATCACAGCGCCAGGTAAGGATGAAGATGGTACATTCGTCGTTGGAGTCAATGACAAAGACTATGACCACAATAAGCATTTCATCATTAGTAATGCCAGTTGTACCACCAACTGTCTCGCACCATTTGCTAAAGTTCTCAATGATAACTTTGGGATTATCAAGGGTACGATGACTACCACTCACAGCTACACAGGCGACCAACGTCTGCTAGATGCCTCCCACCGCGATCTGCGTCGCGCACGGGCTGCGGCAATGAACATTGTCCCCACCTCTACTGGCGCAGCTAAAGCCGTATCTTTAGTGTTACCAGAACTTAAAGGTAAACTCAACGGTATTGCCCTCCGTGTCCCTACGCCGAACGTCTCCGTGGTCGATTTAGTCGTCAACGTTGAGAAGAAAACCTTTGCCGAAGAAGTCAACGCTACCCTCAAAGCCGCAGCTGAAGGCCCCATGAAAGGGATTTTGGACTTCTGTGAATTGGAACTAGTTTCCAGCGATTTTAAGGGTACTGATGCCTCTTGTACGATCGATTCTAGCCTGACGATGGTGATGGGTGATGATATGGTCAAAGTCATTGCTTGGTATGACAACGAGTGGGGTTATAGCCAACGAGTTGTCGATCTTGCTGAGATCGTTGGTAAGCAGTGGGTTAAGTAACGTAAGTTTCTCCTCACGGAGAGGCTCCGCCAACGGGATAAGAAGAGCCTAGAGACTAGAAGTCTCTGCTCATGATGCAAAGTCCGCCTGTCTTGACGCACACAACTGGGAGGCTTCCTCCCAGTCGATGACTTTTCAAACACCCTCTTAACCCGAACTGAGGTCAAGTAGTATTCGATCGAAACTTGGGCAGTAGCATCTCAATTTTGATCAAAAGATTAAGACAGGGGCACCCTACAGGTTAATTATGTAGGGTGCCCGTTGTGTGTAATCTGGATCTACTAGTGCAAGATCTAAACTAGACAATTCCAGCAACTTTCCAACTGCTGCTATCAGCAGAAGTGGAAGCTAGACTAGAGACGACAGTTGAACCATCCATCTGCCACACCACCATCTCTCCACTATCCTTGCGCCAGAGGATGTCGGATTTGCGATCGCCATTGAAGTCACCAATCCCATTGAATGCCCAGCTAGAATCCAGAGCTGGAGTAGAAGTTAAGCTACTATCGACTACCGTAGCGCCATTCATCTGCCAGATTGCTACTGCACCAGTATTGTTGTTGCGCCAGAGGATATCGGCTTTACCATTGCCATTGAAATCCCCAGTTCCATTAATCTTCCAGCTATTATCTAGTGAAGAGGTGGAAGTCAAACTACTGGAAACTACGTTAAAGCCATCCATCTGCCACAGTGCGACGCTACCATCATCATTGCGCCAGAGGATGTCGGATTGACCATCACCATTGAAGTCGCCAGTTCCAGCATTCTTCCAGCTATTATCCACCGATGGAGTGGAAGCTAGGTTACTTGAGGTGATAGTCGAGCCATCCATTTGCCAGACTGCAACGGCACCATCATTATTGCGCCAGAGGATATCGGCTTTACTATCGCCATTGAAGTCGCCAGTTCCAGCATTTTTCCAGCTATTATCCACCGATGGAGTGGAAGTTAGGCTACTTGAGGTGACAGTCGAGCCATCCATTTGCCAGATTGCAACGGCACCGTTATCATTGCGCCAGAGGATATCGGCTTTTTTATCGCCATTGAAATCACCTGTTCCAGCATTCTGCCAGCTCGGAGCGATATCGGGAATTGAGGTTAAAGCCGCATTTGTTACTGTAGCTCCATCCATTTGCCATAGAGCGACGCTACCATACTCATTTAGCCACAGGATATCGGATTTTTTATCGGTATTGAAATCGTTGCGGGTGGGTGTGTATAGATTGAGCACAACTGAACCGCTGAGAC
>JANNDQ010000636.1:0-7334 GCA_031387965.1 Chamaesiphon sp. OTE_75_metabat_567 | reverse complement strand
CCGTAAGCAACCTTTAGCCTGGGAAGTAGCTAACTGTTCTAATAGCTTAATGGGGTTTAATGTAGTTTCTGGATCGGCAACGCTGCTAGAACCCTGATTCATGGCTCAAACTCATAACTTAGTGTACTGAAATTAACAAAGTGGAGAAGGTATTTGTCATGACAGACTCTCTTTTGGGGTCAAAGGTGAGACTGTGACTCATGCCAACGCAGAAGATACTGAAGATCGATTCCGCAAAGCGGAGGCTATGCCATCGAAATTGGTGATCAGTAATTTAATGTGTGTTCTCTCTAGCTTTCCCCACTTGAATCAAAAAAGTCACATTCTCTCAATTCATCCCAAAAATTTCGGTCAATCTACAAAGACATACCCCCGACTTCTTGAAATAACCTAACCGCTAGGTTAAAATTGTGATAGATTCACGAAAACAGATGCCCACAATTATCAGAACAGACGGATTTAGGATCGTGATTTTTCCAAACGACCACATTCCACCTCACGTACATGTTTTCAAAAGCGATGCAGAAATAAGGATCGAACTAGGAGACGAACCAACTTTATTGAGTGTCGAAGGGAAGATCGGGAATAAAGATCTGGCTAAAGCGTTAAACCTGGTGATCGAGCATCAAATCGAACTTTTGAAAAAGTGGCAGGAAATACATGAATGAAATTAGTCCTGAATTGCAAGCACAAATTGACGCTGCTAGAGCTACGGGTCAAGCGCTAGCAGCATCAGAGCCAAGAGCTGTAAGAGCCTGGTATCAGGAGGAGAGTGAGCGGATATTTATCGAACTAACTAACGCAGTTGTAATGGGATTTCCCTATCAATTGCTCCAAGGTTTAGAAAAAGCGACAGCGAGTGAATTAGCAGAAGTCGAGATTACACCAATGGGATCTGGCTTACATTGGGAGAGTTTAGATGCAGATCTAAGTGTGCCTCAATTAGTTCTGGGGGTTTTTGGATCTAAGGCTTGGATGACAGAACTAGGTCGGCAAGGTGGCAGGTTAAAATCGGCAGCCAAAGCACGAGCGTCTCGTGATAATGGCAAGCTGGGTGGGCGACCTCGCAATAGTGCAGAAAAAACAGATTGAGTCTCTGAGCAATGTGTAAATCAACTCGCGCCCACCTTCACCTTGCCGAAACGTCGATCGCGCTGCTGATAATTTAGTAGTGCTTGATGGAACGCACGTCTGTCAAAATCTGGCCAGAGCGTATTCGTGACATAAAACTCCGCATAGGCTAGCTGCCACAGCAAAAAGTTACTAATCCGCATCTCCCCACTCGTCCGAATCAACAGATCTGGATCGGGTAGATCGGCAGTATGTAGATGTTGGGAGAGGAGATCTTCATCGATATCTGTGGCTTTGATTAATCCTTGCTGAACTTGAGTGGCAATTGTTTGACAAGCACGGACGATTTCCTGCCTGCCACCATAATTGATCGCCACCGTAAATCGGACACCTTGATTGGCTGCGGTGGCAGTTCTGGCGCGATCGATCGCCCCGTACAGCGATGGCGGCACATTGTCCAAGTTACCAACTACTTCCAGTTTCACCTCTTCCTTCATCATTTCTGCCAGTTCGATTTGAAATAAATTTTCAAATAGAGTCATCAGAAAATCGACCTCCTCTGTCGATCTGCCCCAGTTTTCCGTTGAAAAGGCATAGACAGTTAGGGCGGAGATCCCCCAATCCTTGCAGCACCTGAGCAGATCCCTCAGCGTATCAGCACCACGTCTGTGTCCCATAATCCGGGGAAATCCCCGCTTTTTTGCCCAGCGACCATTCCCATCCATGATCACTGCGATGTGTTGTGGCAGCTGAGTACAATCTAAATCGGCAGGTAATTCGATGAGACTGGTTGTTTTGGAGGTCATCTGAGGGGTTATAAATGATGAATGATGAACGATCGATTGTCAGTAGTGATGAATTAAAGATTCATTTTTTTTCTGGCAATTGGAGCAAACCTCGAAAAAGGGCGATCCCGCGCTTACTAAACTTACGTCCTAACGTGCGCAAACTCGGAGCCACTGATTCGCGTTCGCCGATCGGTTCAAACCTAAGTTCTAATAACTCCTTCAGTTTACTGCTAGTCAGGGGTCGATCGAGTACGCCAGCCTCAGCCAGTGAAATCGAACCCGTCTCTTCGGAGACGACAATACAGATGCAATTGTTCGTTCGTTCAGTAATTCCCATTGCTGCGCGGTGTCTAGTGCCTAGTTGTCTGGAAGCCGCCCGATCTGACAAGGGGAGGATCACTCCCGCCGCGACAATCCGATCTCCCCGAATAAATACAGCCCCATCATGCAATAATGTCGAGTTCTGGAAAATGGTTTGAATTAATTCCTTTGATAACTTAGCATCTAATTTCACCCCTGGTACCGCAAAATCTCGCTCATCCATCAGTTCAGTTGTTTCGAGGATAATCAGTGCCCCAATCCGCCGTTGAGATAGATCCTTGACGGCATCGACGATTTGCTCGATCGGTCGATCTACTAGATCGCTGACCCGCCTTGTCGGTCGGATCAACGGCAAGAAATTTCCCCGTCCTAATTGCTCCAGAAAGCGGCGAAATTCGGACTGGAACACCACGGACATCGCCAATGCAGCACCAATCACGAGTTTGTCCAAGACAAAGTTTAACAGCCGAAATTGGAGCCGCTCACTGAATGCCGCAGCCACCATCAGCAAAATTAACCCTCGCACCATCCACAGTGTTCGTCGATCTCTGACCGCCAATAACACCACAAAAGTGAGGGCAATTACTAATCCTACGTCTAAACTCTGCCACAAACCTTGCCGCAACCAGAATTCGGTAAACTGGGAGTTAAACCCAAGACCCAAAGTCATTGGCAAATCATCCACTACAACCAATTCCTAGATTCTATGCCAGATCGGAGCCGATCGACAATCAATCTTAAAAGATTATTTATCCACGATCGCCAGTTTTGGCTCATTAACTCCCAGCATTACCCACTCCAAAACGGCTGTGATATCATAACGAGTAGGCTTTAGGTCTTAGGTCTTAGGCTTTAGGTCTTAGGTCTTAGGCTTTAGGTCTTAGGTCTTAGGATTTAGATGTTAGGCTTCATCTGTCCCAAGTCTTCCCGTCCCCAAGTCCCCCACTCCCCAAGTTCCCCCATCCCCCACTCCCATCTTCCCTCAGCAAATATGACTAGTGGCTATATTCTGATCGGGACAATGTTAATCCTGGGGGGCATCATCGCTGTTTCTGGCGATCGGATTGGTACGCGGGTCGGCAAAGCCCGACTGACATTATTCAAACTACGTCCGCGTCAGACTGCCACATTAGTAACTATTCTTACAGGCACACTGATTTCTGCCTCCGTGCTAGTACTGATTTTTGGAGCGAGCGAACAACTGCGGACTGGGGTATTCGATCTCCAGAAGATTCAGCGGAAACTCTCGGATACTAAAGAAAATCTCGCTCGCGCCTTGGAGCAGAAAGATCGAGTCCAGCGGGAACTGGAAATCGCTAGGAACGAGCAGTCGGAAGCACAAGATCTACTCACTGGCATCAATAAATCCTTTAACGCTGAGTTGCTCAAACAATCAATCGCTGCTCAGAACTTCAAAAATACCCAACAGCAGCTCGAATCTGTCTCTAATCAACGGAATCAACTTGTAACTGAAGTCACAACCATCGCTCGCCAACGCAAAGATTTACAGGCGCAACAGCGAGCAATATCGACTCAGGTTCAAACACTCAAACAGCGGCTGAGTGGTTTAGAGAGTGACATCCTGCCGCTACAATGGCAGCTAGCAACCGTCACCAGCCAAATATCTCAGCTCCAACAGCAACTCGACCAGATGGGAAGTGAGCCAAAAATCGCTAAAACTCAGCGTTTACAAACTTATCAAAATACCGCTAAAAAGATCGGTAGAAACTTGGAACAAGCAACGGTCAGATTGACAAATACCGAAGCAGAATTGCAAGCACAGCAGACAGCGGGATTGGAGGTAGAAGCCCAAGTTGGTCAGCTCGATCTTAAACTCGCAGTTCTCCAAGCCCAACTCAAAGAAAAAGATCAACAGCATCAAAAGCTCGAACAAGAGTTTCAAACTCGTGCCATGCAATTGAAACTCAGAGATCGCCAACTCAAAAAAATCGAAACTCAACTTAAAACTAAACGCCAAGGACTAGATTCACTCGAACAAGAAGTCAACACTATTGAACAGGAGTATCGTAAAATCCGCCAAGGCAACATTGGGATTTTACGCAATCAAGTTCTAGCGAGTACTATTCTCAAAGTTAGTAATCCAGAAACTGCGACTAAAGCGATTAATGCACTGCTAGTCCAAGCTAATCTTAATGCTCTTCATGCTACAAATCCTGACGTTCCCAATCCTCAAGGTCAGATTATCGACATCACCGCGACTCAATTAACCCAATTAAAGCAACAGATTGCCAATCGCCAAAATTATGTTGTTCGAGTTTTTTCAACTGGTAACTATGTAATGGGTGATAAAAATATTCAAGTGTTTATTGATGCGACTCCTAATCAAAAGTTATTCGATCGCAATGCTAAAGTTGCAGGGGTGAGCGTCGATCCGATCGCGATGAACGAATCCCAAATTCGCCAACAATTAAACATTCTCCTCGTCACCTCTCAACTTCGAGCTAAACGTGCTGGCATCCTAGACGACAGACCTAAAGTCGGCGATGGGCAATTGACCACATATGTTCAGTTTCTAGAACGGGTTAAGCAACAAAAATACCCGATCGAAATCGCGGCGATTGTCGATCGGGATACGTACACATTAGGGCCACTAGTAATTAAATTACAAGCAATCTCTAATGGTAAAGTATTATTTAGCACTTACTCAAATGCCGCAATTAATTGATCTAGTGTACATTGATACACAGACATCATCTGCTTGAGTTGAGACGGGACTAATTTTGGTTGAGAACGCTTTTGCTCCCAATCATTAATTGTCCTGACACTCAAGCCTAATTGAGCGGCAAGTTGAATTTTTGTTAATCCAGCAACTTCCCGTAAACCGATCGGCGTTACACTGCTATAGCTATGACTGATTAGTCGTCGAAACTGTTGCGGTGACTGAGTTTGATCTGGTTTAGCAATGTATACTTTTGCTAATTGCTCCCCATGATGATGCGGTCTGACAACTACTTTTCGACTAGCGATTAGCACCTTCAGACAAATTTGCAACATCGAAACGGGGCGGTTTAAAATCTGGGCTAACTCCTTAATTGTGATACCATCGGGGTGATTGTAGATTGACTCTAAGAGTCGATCGGTTGTAGTTAAACTTCGAGAATCGGGGGTTATTTCGATAATTGCCAAAGTTAAGGTTTCCTAACTCGTCGCATAATAGCTTATCACCTTTGTGGAAAATTAAAGAATGTTGGAAATACGATATTTTGATCGATCACACTAATTTTTTCATACTTAGTTGTGTCCGTTTTTACACCCTTGACAATGGGAATTTACGTGAATCTGATCTGCTAGACTATCCGTAGATTCCTTCAACCAGCGCCAACCTCATTTCCAGTGGCGACGATCTGTAGCACTTTTGCATTAGCTCTAAATGTATGCCCCAATTTTGGATTGCGATCTTTTTCATCCTGTTGGCAGTTGCCCAACTGTATCAGTCGCTTCAGGATATCAATCTCCCATTGCCAGTCTATTTAGGACTGGGGGTGGTGTTAGCCGTCGCTTCCAATGCCCAGTCAAAATTTTCATTTAGCCAAGATCGGCAGCAAACACTCCCACAATCTCAATCAGCAGATCTAGCGAAAAATTCCGTTCAAACAGAGCCGCTCACCGTCCCAAAAAATAGCGACTAGCGGCTTTCAGGGAGGAGTTAGGTATTTTTACTCTTCTCAGCGAATGGAGTGGTGATGCTATAATTGTCTTATTAGACTTTCACCTGGCCTAAATTTTTACCTCAAATTTAATAATCTATTTGAAATATTGTTGATTAGTTTTACCAATGTTCTAATTTGCACCCTATGCAAACCGATCGATATTTAATCAAAGATTCACAGATATCTGAATATATATTATTCCTCAATTCACTTGACTTAAAGACTAATATTATTGAGATAATTGAGCTGCAAGGTCGATTCTCCGCAGGAACAAGCTCTCCGCCAACGACAGATTGCCTCAAAGGTTGGACGAGGATTGAATCGATCGTTTGTATAAATGACAATCGTGAAATTTATGAAATTGAGATCAGATTTGCTTGGAGTCATCAAATATTCCAGCAGCACCTGTACGATCACGGTTGGAATGAATCGACTCTGTTGGCTGCTCGTGAGCAAAAGTCACGCCACAAACGCATAATTTATCTCTGTACAGCATCGACTAGCTTAATCGATAATATTCAAGATCGTGCAGTAGCTAGTGAATTTATTATTGGCAGTTACTGGCAAAGCATTCATCATTTTTACTTGCTATTACCATTACAACATCCTTTTGAGCTGCCAGATTTGCTAGATTCAGCTGGTGATGTTTCTTCTTTGTTGTCAACTGTGATTGCCCCTCAAGAAAATATCCTCAATGGAGGATTAAGAACAAGAGGGATCGGTAAAATTGGGACGATCGATCGACCGCTAATTTCAGTGATCACAGTAGTCTTCAATGGTGAACAGAAAATAGCCCAAACAATCCAATCGGTAATCAATCAAGACTATGAAAATATTGAGTATATCATTATTGATGGAGGTTCGAGCGATCGTACCATCGAAATAATCAAGCAGTACGAAGATCGGATCGATTATTGGCAGAGTGCGCGAGATCTTGGTATTTATGATGCGATGAATAAAGGGATTGATTTAGCCACCGGAGAGTGGCTAAATTTCATGAATTGCGGGGATCTTTTCTATGATTATCAATCACTCAGTGCTATTCCACTTAAATCAACTGTTGATTTTTATTACTCAGATACTATCTTATATGATAGTAATAAGAACACTAAATTAAGGATCTGTTCCCAAGAAGATCGTGATGTAATTCACCAATCAATTGTTTACAGTAAATATCTTCATTCAACATATAGGTACCTAGTTCACGATAACTTGACAATATCTGATTATTTCTTCTTTCGTAGAAATGATTCTAAAAATTGGATCAAGCTCAGTACGCCGCTGTCTATTTATAATGTCGAAGGAGTTTCAGGTAATGGGTCAAAAGGCTTCGTTCAGAAACTTTTCGTTAAGTTCATGTCTGGGGATATTGGTGAGTTTAAAATGTCTTTGCTAATAATGGCAAAGATTTTACGTTCACCTTTACGAAGGATTCAAAATATGCTCGTACATTTATCTATTTTAAAACCATCAGGTAGATTTT
>JANNDQ010000634.1:0-7941 GCA_031387965.1 Chamaesiphon sp. OTE_75_metabat_567 | reverse complement strand
CGGTCAGAATGTCAAAATTTACCCGTTTCCAGATTACATCCTGATATGAGATCGATCGCACTGAATTTCTAGTAGTGATGGCATCTTTGATTTAGCCACCGAGAACAACAGCATATTGACTAGATCTGGGCAGCTATCAGCAAAATCCAAAATTGAGTAAATTCAGATGAAATATTACTATTTGTTAGGCACTTTCTGTACATTGATTGCCCTTGTGGGCATCACGGCTACAGCGAAAGCTAATGTTAATATTAGTGTACCCGCAGCTGAAGCGATCGGCACGGATACATCAGTGCCTCAGTCGGCACCATCTACCCCCAAAGTTGTGATGAACAGCTCAGAATTAGCGATTCTCAATCGAGTCAATGAATATCGTCAATCCAAGAATATGCCGCCCCTGACGATCGATCCCGTAATTTCGGCGCAGGCAAAGGTACACAGTGAGCGAATGGCTAGAGTCGGACGCATCACCCACGACGGTTTCAATGATCGAGTCGAGTCAGTTGCTAAAGAAATCGTCTATCGGAGTGCATCGGAAAACGTTGGCTACAATGTCGGCTACGCTCAACCCGAAGCAATTGCGGTTGAAGACTGGATTAATAGTCCTGGGCACCAAAAAAATATGGTTGGTCGGTATGATCTAACTGGAATCGGATCAGCACGAAATTCCAAAGGTGAATATTACTTTACCCAAATTTTCATCCGCAAAGCTTACTATGTAAAGGATGTTGATTAGTAGCGATTATTTTCTCACATGGAAGACTTTCAGATTTGCGATCGAGATTTAGACGATACACTGACAGCCAAGTATCTTCAGGTGGAATCGATCGCCGTCGATACTGAGACAATGGGGCTAAACTATCTCCGGGACAGATTGTGTTTAGTGCAACTATTTTCACCTGGCTTGTTAACCGTAATTCGGATCGCCAAAGGACAAACCACCGCCCCAAATTTACAGCGGGTGATGGAATCTAGCGCTATTACCAAAGTCTTCCACTTTGCCAGATTTGACGTAGCTCAGTTGCGACACCGATTGGCGATCGAAACCACACCAATTTTCTGTACTAAAATTGCTAGTAAACTGATTCGTACCTACTCATCAAGTCACGGTTTGAAGACGCTAGTCCAGCAGCTCGAAGGCGTAGATCTCGATAAATCTGCTCAATGTTCAGACTGGGGCGATGCCGAAAATCTCTCGGATGAACAACTCCGCTATGCCGCTAATGATGTCCGCTATCTAATTAGTATGCGGCAAAAATTGACCGCTAAATTACAACGCGAAGATCGGTGGGAATTGGCACAGGATTGCTTCAAAGTTTTACCTACGCTTATTTCCCTGGACTTATTGCAGTATGAGGATATCTTTTCCCATCGTTAGGACTGGCGATTACCGACCGTAGGCTACCGCCAAAGATCTTCACGAACCACGCACTTTTGTATTAAGATCGGCGTGATCAATCGTCCACAATTTGAGATCGACTTGTGTTAAATCGTCATCGTTGGGTAATCAATCTAGTTGTGTCAGTATCCTTGCTGACCCTAGCTGGAGTTTCACTGTTTCCAATTTTTAGTCTAGGCTTAGATCGTGGTGCCGCAGTTGCCGCAGATCCAAATCGCCTCTCTACCAGTCAGTCTACTCAGCTCCAAGCTCAGGCACAAGGCTACACTCAGGTATTACAAAAGGAGCCAGAAAACCAAGTCGCTCTCAAAGGGTTGCTCAATGCGCGACTACAATTGGGTGATATCAAAGGTAGCTTATTGCCGCTCGAAAAAATTGCCGCACTTAATCCTCAGACTCCTGATTATACCGTGCTGCTAGCTCAAACCAAACAGTATCTGGGCGATCGAGAAGGTGCAACCGCTAATTATCGTACTGTCCTGACGCTCCAGCCTCAAAATATTAATGCGCTTCAGGGATTGATCAGCTTACTGCTGGATGCCAAACGTCCAGAAGCAGCTTTGGGGGCAGTCCAAACTGCGATCAAAACTAATGTGCCGGGGACTGATGCTACCCCAATGCAACTGTTGCTGGCGCAAGTTTATCTCACCCAACAACGGAATGCTGATGCCTTGGGCATCTATGACACCTTAATTGAAGCCAATCCAGCGGATTTTCGACCAGTTTTAGCCAAAGCTCTCGTCTTCAAGCAGATGGGAAATCTTACCGCAGCGCAACCGTTGATGAACGCGGCTGTAAGTCTTGCACCACCTGAGTACAAAGATCAGATCAAACAATTGGCGCAAGCTACCCAACCACCAAAGCTAACAGTAGCCCCAAATCTCACGGCACCAGCACCCAGTATTGCGCCAAATAAGCCAGCAGCGACACCACCAGTAGCTACTCCACCAGTTAGTAAATAACGTCAGTTCGTTATAGAACCCATTTGAGATCTTCTAGGGAGGGCGGGTTTTGCTGAAAGATGATGGTGTTAGACGAGGATTTGTAGGGGTGGGTTCATGCAATCTAATGTCGATGTTACCGTTCGATCTTAAACAAAACCCACCCTTCTCCACCAGGATCTAAAAAGATCTCAAATGGTTTCTATAAGAAGAGCCTAGAGACTGGAAATAGCTGAAGTGCTGGAAGTTTACGGATCTAGTACATCATTGTCCGTGGATAGGCAGTGGGTGCAGCATCCGAAGCGTATCCCAGCACCATTACCGTTGGTGCCAAGTTGCGGCAGCCAGCACAACCGCCCAGATACTTATTCACCACAGGCTCTCTGAGAGTACTGCTGACTAGTTCGACTGTGATCGGCTTGACATCAGCAGGTGGTTGAGGATCTCTTCTCACTGACGACTTTTGACTAGCAACATTTTTTGGTAACACCATGCCTTGAGCATCAAAAGTTGGTACCCGAGATAGATTCATCACCTCAGGGTAGGGAATGGTTTTTGCCGCATCAGTACTTGCCACTGTGCTAGTGGCAAAAACAGCAGCGATCGAACCTGAGCAGCTAAAAAAGGATAATATTGCTTTGTTCATGGTAATTATGCAACCGCAGAATTCAACTTATCTAATAAATTGAATTATCAATCTAATTCTCTAGATTGTCCAGCGATCGTCATTTTCGATACCACATTCAGCACTATCCCCTAGACAATACTGGCTTCGAGTGCTGTGACATCAGGAATCAACATAATGTCCCCGCTGCGGGCGATTAATCCTGCGGCTTCCATCTTAGTTAATACCCGCGTCACAGTTTCACGCGCTAAACCGCTCAGACTGCTCAGCTCACGATGTGGTAGATTGGGAATCTCGATCCCCTTAGAAACAGTTTTACCTTGCCCTTCAAGCAAAAATAATAGGGTATCGGCAACGCGAGAAGCACTGTTTGATTCCCGTAGTCGGAGCCTACGATTAACTTGCCGCAGTCTTCTTGCCATCAATTGCGCGAGTCGCATTCCGGCTAGTGGCTCAGTTTTGAGCAGCCGAACAAAATCTTCGGCGGGGATATTAACGATCGTCGCTGGTGTTAAACTCAAGACATCAGTTGAACGTGGTGCTTGTTCGATCGCCGCCATTTCACCAACAATTTCGCCTCTACCGACAATGTTCAGCGTAATCTCGCGTCCATCGGCATTATAAGTCCGAATTTTGAGCCAGCCGCTCAATACAAAGTAGACTGAACCACCCCAGTCATTTTCCAGTAAGATCGTCTGATTTGCTGGATGATTACGGATTGCGGCGTGAGCGATTGCGGGTGCAACTGCTGCGGCTGGCAATCCACTCAAGAAGGGCACTGAAGCCATTGCATCCTGAATCGACAGTTGCGTCAGTACTTGAGGACTATTTTGTCTATTATCCATACTATATGATTTCGATCTGTAGCAATCGACGATGACTTAACTAGTATGCCCTTAAACTACTCACTGATTACCACTGTACGCAGAAGATGAACCTTCCCAACTCGATCACCCTTTCCCGACTGCTGGGCTTACCGATCATTATCTATTGTCTCTACAGTGATAGTTTAACTTTTCGGTGGATCGGATTTTGGGTATTTATTGTTGCCGCGCTGACTGACTGGCTCGATGGCTATCTCGCCCGCAAATTAGATTTAGTCACAGATCTGGGTAAGTTCCTAGATCCATTGGTAGATAAGTTATTAATCCTAATTCCTTTACTAGTTCTAATCGATCTACATTTAGTATCAGCAGTCGGTGTTTGTTTGATCCTCGCCAGAGAACTAACGATTGCTGGGTGGCGCGTCGGTCAAGCTCAGATCAGTGGCGCAAATATCTGGGGTAAACTCAAGACTACTAGCCAGATTATCGCGATCGCCATTATTATTGCCCCATTATCGATCGATCACTGGGATTTGTACAGCTCGATCGCTTTTTGGATATCTGTCGCTGCGACTCTGATTTCCGGCTTGATTTATCTCCTGCCTGCTCAGACTCCTGCCTAGCCACAACATTGCTTTCTCATTTATGATCTTCAGCCTCTGGGAAGATTGGTGCTGGGGGATCTTAATATTTACTTAATAAAGTCAGATTTTTGGTATGAACAGACGTTAAGAGCTAGCTGTGCTTGAGTTTTGAGTCAATTAATCGAACTAATTTCCGATCGAGCCTTAGAAATATATTTCACATCTTCCTGAGATTTAGCTTTACAATAGGAAACAATAAGTGATGTAAACCGTTTTGGCACTGCACTTAATTACACCCCAAAATGTTGGTGGGGACACTTGATATTTACGCTCGACCTTTTTTTGGAGTAAGTTACCTGATGGATTACATCGGCAAAGTATTAGAGAAACTAAAGCAGTGGGCTGGTAAACTGATCGAAGCATTACTCGGTCCTGAAATGCAACCAGAAGCAGAGCTGATCCCAATTCCTGTGGATGATAGACAGCGGAGATACAGATAGTAAGTTAATTTAGCAACTACAGTGTCGATCAGCGATGCTCTTATGGCTGATCATAATAGTGCTAACCAGTTAAGCGTTCTAATTCTGCATGGTCCAAATCTCAACTTGTTGGGATTACGAGAGCCAGGAATTTATGGTGCGTCAACATTGGCTCAGATTGACTCTCAACTAATCGAGGTGGCTAGCTGCTTGAATGTAAGAGTCAAATCCTTACAGTCCAATCATGAAGGTGTCCTGGTCGATGCGATTCATGCTGCCCGCGACCAGCATCAGGGAATCATGATCAATGCTGGAGCATATACTCATACAAGTATTGCGATCCGCGATGCGATTACCGCTGTCCAAATTCCCACAGTGGAAGTTCATCTCAGTAATATCTATAAGCGTGAAGAATTCCGGCATCATTCCTATCTAGCCTCGATTGTCGTCGGGCAGATTAGCGGTTTTGGTGCCAATAGTTACTATTTAGGATTGAGAGCGCTAGTTGCCCATATCGCCGATTCAGAACAACGTAATTGATCAAAACCTAGCTCCAATCGCCTGATTTAAAAAATTTGGTGACTAAATTTGCTATTTAGGGTATCGTCAGGGCGTATGATAACGTGTTGGCACCAGTTGGTGTCAATAGACGGATAATTAGGGTGCCTAGCTACATTGTTCACCGACGGATCGAACACAGGTTGAAGGACGAGGGAATAACTATGAATATGCCAGATATGGCGATTGCGGAAATCAGAGCTAGAGAGATTCTTGATTCCCGTGGTCGTCCGACAGTAGAAGCCGAAGTATACTTAGCCAACGGTGGATTTGGGCTAGCTCAAGTTCCCAGTGGCGCATCGACAGGTAGTTTTGAAGCTCATGAATTGCGGGATGACGATCCCAGTCGGTATGGTGGCAAGGGCGTGCTCAAGGCAGTTGCCAATATTGAGGACAAGATTGCACCAGCGCTGGAAGGAATGGATGCTTTCGATCAAATGGCGATCGATCGGGCGATGATTGAGTTAGATGGTACAGCAACTAAATCTAAGTTAGGTGCTAACGCTATCTTGGCGGTATCGCTCGCTAATGCGAAGGCTGTCGCTAACGCTCTAGGAGTACCACTCTATCGCTATCTGGGTGGCCCATTGGCAAATCTGCTGCCAGTACCATTGATGAACGTCATCAATGGTGGCTCTCACGCTGCCAATAACATCGATTTCCAAGAGTTTATGATCGTGCCCGTTGGCGCGACATCGTTTAAGGAAGCGCTGCGGTGGGGAGCCGAAGTATTTGCCGCTCTGAGCAAAGTACTCGATCAAAAGGGTCTTCTAACTGGAGTAGGCGATGAAGGTGGCTTTGCGCCCAATTTAGAGTCAAATCAAGCATCATTAGAGTTGCTGATCGCGGCGATCGAATCCGCAGGCTATAAACCTGGGGAGCAGATCGCCCTGGCGCTGGATGTTGCCGCCAGTGAATTTTACCAAGATGGTAACTATCTCTACGACGGTAGCAGTCATACTCCTGGTGAATTTATCGACTATTTAACCGATCTAACTACCAAGTATCCGATTATTTCGATCGAAGATGGTTTACACGAGGATGATTGGGCAAACTGGCAGCTGCTCACCCAAAAAATTGGCTCGAAAGTTCAGTTAGTTGGTGATGATTTATTCGTGACTAATTCTGTGCGGTTACGCCAAGGAATTAAGGAAAAATCAGCTAATGCGATCCTGATTAAGCTCAATCAAATCGGTACTCTGACTGAAACCTTGCAAACGATCGATCTCGGCACCCGCAATGGATTTAAGTCGATCATCAGTCATCGTTCTGGTGAAACTGAGGATACCACGATCGCCGATCTAGCCGTCGCAACTCGGGCAGGACAAATCAAAACTGGTTCCCTCTGTCGGAGCGAACGGGTGGCAAAATACAACCGTCTGCTGCGGATCGAAGATGAACTTGGCGATCTCGCTGTCTATGCTGGATTAGAGCAGTCATAACATGAGGGCGGGCACAAACCACGCCCTACACAATTAACCTGTAGGGGCGTGGCTGTCTTGTCGTTTTTTCATTCTGGGGGAACCCCATAATAAAAACGCCGCTTGTGCCCGCCCTGGATCTATAGAACTTATCTTGATCGATCGCAGCACCAACATACTGTGTAGATCCACAATATTTTAGCGAATTAAAACATATCAGCTGGATCTGCTGCTCGCAGTTTTCTGACAGCAATTGCCCCAGATATCGTACACATAATCATCGTTAAAATCATCACGGTAGTGGCACGAGCCACAGTCATTAGGAGTGGTAGACTAGTAGCATTTCGCGTCATCGTATAGAGTCCTACTGCCGCTAACATGCCTGGGAAAAATCCAACTATTGATAGAATAATTGCTTCTTGAAATACCACAGTTAACAGGTAAAAGTCTGTATAGCCCATCGCTTTGAGTGTCGCATATTCAGATAAATGATCCGCCACATCAGTATAGAGAATCTGATAAACAATCACAATCCCGACGATGAAACCCATAATCGTACCGAGGGTAAAAATAAACCCAATCGATGTGCCACTTTGCCAGTAACTTTTTTCAAAGTCAACGAATTGCTCCTTAGAAAATACTCTCACATCCTCAGGAAAATATGCCTTCATTGAAGCAATAGCTGCCGGAACATCTGCGCCTGGTTTTAATTTAACGACCCCAACATCAATTAATCCAGCATCTCGCTGTTTGAACATCCGCGCAAAATTAGTATCACTAGTCATTAAATTACCATCGGCACCAAAGGATGCACCAAGGGTAAATAAACCACCCACATCGACTCTGCGTCCATCGATTTCGGTTTGAACTTTTTCCCCAGCATTAAATATTTTAGGAATGGGGCCAAATTGTTCGCGAGATTTTTCGTCGAATAAATAGGTATCTGGCAATTGCATTTTTGCCAGATTTTCACTCACACCTGGTAGTTGAAATAGCTCCTTATCCGCAGGATTGAAACCAATAATCATGATCTGACGGGTATTTTTCCCGACCGGGTTTTTCCAGATCCCAAAGCCGAGATAGATGGGGGTAACTGATTCGACATCTTTG
>JANNDQ010000614.1:0-4666 GCA_031387965.1 Chamaesiphon sp. OTE_75_metabat_567 | reverse complement strand
CACCGCCGCAAAACTGGCGCTAGAGCCTTGCGGGGGATAGTTGAGGAGCTAATGCTCGATGTGATGTACGAGCTGCCCTCCCGGAAAGATTTGACGCGCTGTACGATCACCCGCGAAATGGTCGAAAAACGATCGACCGCCGAACTATTGATTCATCCAACCTCAGTTCCCAAGCCCGAATCAGCCTAGATCAGCCAAATATCTTAGCTGATCGATTATTTCCAGTTAGATTTGGGAACTATTAGTAAAGTGACTGGCTGAAAACTAGACTAGGTGGGAATCTCGATCGCAGGACTTCACACCACTAGTGATCAACACTCGGAGCTAATCGATCGATAGTTGAGCGAACTTCCATCAAATGGCTGATGTAAGTGACCAGCAAACCAAGATATAGTTACAGCATAGATTCAAACCGCTAATTTAATATTTTAAGTATAGCAACGCGAATTTTAATAATTCTTTTTTAGTAGTGCTGATCTAACTGTAAATTCACCATTACTAAGGGAAATCGGGGTTTAAGCTTTCAAGGCTGGCAATAACGTTGCCAGCCGTTTTTGTGTCTAAAATTAATGATTATCCCTAGCCATGGGCAAGTATGATGGCTGAATATTGCAAGGATCGGAATTTATGGATCATCAATTAGGTTTACCTGCTTTCTGGCAACCTGTGGACATCTCTCGTGCGGCATTTGTTGCTGCTAATGCAGTGGTACTAGGACAAGTCTCGATCGCCGAAAGCGTAAGCATCTGGTATGGGGCAGTAGTGCGGGGTGATGTCGAGCGGATCGAGATCGGTGCTTGTGTAAATATTCAGGATGGGGCGATCATTCACGGCGATCCTGGACAACCGACGGTGATTGAGAGCTATGTCACTGTCGGACATCGGGCGGTGATTCATTCTGCTCAGATCGAAACAGGCTGCTTGATTGGAATCGGGGCGATCGTCTTGGATGGTGTGCGGGTGGGTAAAGGTAGTATTATTGGTGCTGGCTGTGTGGTGACAAAGGATGTACCGCCCTATTCCCTGATGATTGGTGTTCCCGCTAAATGTCTGCGACAGTTAGCCGAGTCGGAAGTCGAAGGATTAATTCTACATGCTCAAAAGTACCAGCAGTTGGCACTTGTACACGCTGGCAAGGGAACAGATTTAGGTTTTGTTGGTTAGTAGCAAAAATAATTTCACCCAAGAAAACCTAGAGCATGGCGGTGATTTCAGCTAAGTTCATAATCTGTAAATCAGCGTGATCTTGCCAGGGAAATTCCCCCGTGGGATCGAGATAGACAGTTGCACTACCCGCCCGTCGTCCAGCTTCTAAGTCAAATACATAATCTCCCACCATCACAGATCGATCGGGGAGGGCATTCCAATCTGACAGCAGCTGCAAAATTCCCTCGGGACTCGGCTTAGGTGGACAACAATGACGACTGAGGATCAATTCTGACGGAAAGAATTCGGCTAATCCACAGGCGGCTAGAGTAGCCTGGGCATTGGGTTTGCTGTTACGGGTGAGGATACCGATTTGGTCGCCCCGAGATCGCAGTTTAGTCAGCAGTTCACGGGCACCGATCTGGGCTGTGGCACGATGGGCGATGTCCAGCTCTAGAGCATCAAGCTGCTGATGTAGCTCAGCGGCTTGGGCAGGTGGGAGACAGTTGAGAGCTTCCAGAATAGGCTGATCGATCGGTAGTCCCAGTATCCGCTTGATCCCATCAAAGTCGTGGATACTCAGGGTCAGAGTCCCATCCATATCAAAAATCCAACAGTCACGGCGATCGAACGAAAAAGACATTGGGGGTAAATATTAAGGTAATGTCTTTAGCTTATCCCATTGTCAGAATCTGAATTTGGAACTGCTCAAAGTTCAGACAAGTTCAAACATCGATGAGCTAAAGCATGAGAGAATAGAAGGCTATTCGTTAAAATATGACAATTAAAAGTATAGGTATTTTAATCACATGCAAGTAGGCGATCGTGTTCGTGTTAGTACATCTGTAGTTATTTATCATCACCCCAAAAATCGCGGTCAAGCTGTCGATATTCTTAACCAAGAAGGGACGATTGATAAAATTGCCACAGAATGGAAGGGTCGTCCAGTCAGTGCCAATTTCCCCCTGGTGGTCAAGTTTGACAATGATAAGTTGCGGGCACACATGCGAGAGGATGAAATTGAAATAATCTAACTCACCAGCCGATAAAACCAATTTTCAATCACGTTTCCCCAAGCTGATTGCGAGAACACCGTTTCGGCAGCATGGCGACAATCAGATCGATCGATCTGATCCAATTTACCGATAGCCTCCATCAAGCCCTCTACACTGTCTGGTTCAACCAAAAACCCCGTTTTACCATCGGTGATGATTTCTGCTGGCCCACCGCGCCGATAAGCGATGACTGGGACACCGCAAGCTAGTGCTTCAATTGCCACATTCCCAAAGGCTTCCACCCAGCGGGGAGTCATCAACATTCCTTTGCAGGTGCGGAGCGCTTGTTGCAATTCATCGGTAGGCAAAAAGCCAAGATATTCAATTGGCGCAGTTGGATAATCTCGCTGAATTTGTGCCCAATAATCGGGATCTTGGATTTTGCCCATAATCTTGAGCTTGATTCCTGTCCGCTCAGCAGCCACTACCGCGTCTTCGAGTGCTTTTTCAGGGGAAATTCTACCCAACCAAGCCAGCGCAGGTTCAGGCGTGTCACAGTACTGATAGATCGCCGGATCGACACCACTGCCTCCCACCACATGGCACAAATCAGTAAAGCTAAATGTCTCAGCCTGAGTGCGGGTACAGACCCCGATCGTACCAGGAAAAGCGACAGCGACTCGTTCAATTGCCAGATCGATCGCGGCTATCTGCGAACCCATACTGACAAAATGGGCGATCGGTCGATCGAAGAACGGCGTAAGATAAAAGGGCAGCCAATCAAAGGCAGTATTAAAGATCATGTCATATTCAGCTTGAATTTCTCTCGCTTTTGCCCACATGTTCGCCAGTACTGGATTTCCTGGCATCACAATTGATGCGGCTAGTGCTTGGGTTTGGGCGGTAAGCTGGAGTTCGCCAGGGATTTGAATAATCGATAAATTACCTAACTTGGAGTCGATCGGGGCGATAATATCGATGATGTGTCCACGCGATCTTAGCTCAGTAGCCAGGTTGGCGATCGTTAGTTCTACACCGCCGCCTAAGCCGGAACCTAAGGCACCGACTGGCGTAGACAGGATCAGAATTTTTAGTTTGGTTCGGGGTAATGGGATATTCAAAAGATCAGGATGTCGATCGACTAGCTCCTAATTTTAACTAATTTTTGAAGTATCGCAGCCGATGTTTAAAAGCTTTTTTGGTATCTGTGTCGAGTAAACTCCAAATGCCTAAGGTGCCGGAGAAGAAGAAAACAATGCTAGCTACATATAAAATTGATACTGATAGAGACAACCACCATGCCCAAGTTTTGAACTGATGTAGGTGAAAGATCAACATTTCTAGTAACATTCCTATTCCAAATATTCCGGCACCTACCCATAGGCTATTGAGCATCGAGGGCAAATTGACTAGTGCTAATTTATCTTCACCTATCCCAGTCATGATTCCATAGGGATTCCGTAATAATAGAACTAGAAAAATATATAGATAGATTGTAAATCCAATATTCCAATGCATTCTTTTCAGACTATTCCAGTAAGTGATAATTCCAATAATCCCAATAATTGAAATCGCATCGAACCAGAAGCTTGGATTAGGATTTGGAACGCGAAGACTGCCGCTATTGAATACAAACATTAAGATCAGCATACTAATTGGTACCGATCTCAAACTCCAAATTGCCACGATTACAGATGTTGGAGTTGTCATATTTTGCAGCAGCATTAATTTAAAATACGAGTTTAATAATGGAATCTAGTTTGGACTAAATTAAGCAATTAATATGTGACTTACGTGGCAGTTATACATCACAGCAGTTAAATTAGCAGATCTATGCTCAAGCGAATGAATCTTAATAATTATCTCAACCATAACCAATCGATAAAAATTAAATTACTCTTACCTATTTGCCATCATAACAAACACTGCTGTAATGCAATCCGCCAAAGTACTGACACCACAATCTGCACTAGCTCGACAGCTCAAACAGAGACAAGTTTTGCTAAAGTGAGAAGTGTAGACTCCAAGGGCAGAGGCAAGCAGTACGATGGCAGGTAAACTTTTATTAGTAGATGACGAACCAGGATTGCGGGAAGCAGTCCAAGCTTATCTCGAAGATAGTGGTCACATTGTCCAAGTGGCAAGTAGTGCCAAGGATGCCTGGGAATTGCTGCAACAGCACTTGCCCGACTTGGTGATTTCGGATGTGATGATGCCTCAGGTAGATGGCTACCAGTTTCTCAAGCAGATGCGAGAAGATCCTCGATTTAAAGCGACACCTGTGATTTTTTTGACAGCCAGAGGGATGAAAGGAGATCGGATTTCTGGTTACCAAGCTGGCTGTGACGCTTACTTATCCAAACCCTTCGATCCTGATGAGCTAATTGCGATCGTCCAAAACCTCCTAGAACGCCGGGTTGTAGCGGTAGCAGCATCCCAAAACCCTGAAATGGAAGGAATTGCCAAACAAATCGCTGCCGAGCTACGGGGGATGCTGAACCCCACTAGTGGCATTGTCAAAACAC
>JANNDQ010000495.1:0-4042 GCA_031387965.1 Chamaesiphon sp. OTE_75_metabat_567 | reverse complement strand
GAATAACCAACCTATTCCAGATCCTGAACTAGTCAAGAAAACTGTTCGCGAACTAAAGGCACTTTGTCGTCAGTTCGATTTGCTTAATTTTCAGCTTGAGGAATTAACCGCCTATGTTGATGCCGAAATTCGTAAGAGTCCTTTAACAGCATATCGATTGGGCAAAACTCCTCAACAAATGATCGATTCGTCAGATGAGCAAGCTCTCCGCCAACGAAACTAAATGTTCGGGATTCATGCTTGCTTGGAGTTTAGATCCAAAACGGAAGCATTTATGATAGCTAAGATCGACCGCCAGTAACAATCAGTATGCACCACATACTGGAAAAATTTATTAAATAATGTTTGCAGTTAGTCCCACATTAACAGCTGATAAATCCAGCAAATCTCTACATCCATTGAGTGTAGCCCCAATGATGGATCGAACCGATCGGCATTGCCGCTACTTTCTGCGCCAAATTAGTCGCCGTACCCTGCTCTACACCGAAATGGTGACAAGTATGGCAATTATACATGGCGATACCCAGAAGCTACTAGGATTCGATCGAGCCGAACATCCGCTCTCACTCCAAATCGGTGGCGACAACCCCCAAGACTTAGCTAGATGCGCCCAAATTGGCGCAGAATTTGGCTACGACGAAATCAATCTCAACGTCGGCTGTCCCAGTAGCCGCGTCCAAAGTGGTAACTTCGGTGCATGTCTGATGCTCCAACCCCAACACGTTGCCGAATGTATCGCCGCAATGATGAGCGTCACCAAAATACCGATTACGATCAAACATCGGATCGGTGTCGATGATGTCGATCGCTATGAAGATCTGGTAAAGTTTGTGTCGATCGTCTCCCAGACAGGCTGTACCAGATTTTCCGTTCATGCCCGCAAAGCCTGGTTACAGGGCTTGAGTCCCAAGGAAAATCGTGAAGTACCTCCCCTTCGCTACGCTGATGTCCATCGGCTCAAACAAGATTTTCCGCACCTGTCGATCGAAATTAATGGCGGATTTACTAGTTTAGAACAAGTTCATACCCAGCTCGAATATGTGGATGCGGTGATGATTGGGCGAGCTGCCTATGACAATCCCTATCTACTTGCCCTCGCCGATAGCCAAATCTATGGTGAAGCGACTTCACCCCCAACTCGCGATCAAATTGTTGCAGCGATGTTGCCGTATATTGATGCTCAGCTCAGTCAAGGCTGGAGACTAAACAGCATTACTCGCCATATGTTGCAGCTGTTTCACGGACAACCAGGCAGCCGCAGCTGGCGGCGGATCATTACCGAACAGTCTGTATCGCCAGGTGCGGGCGTAGAAGTGATCGAACGCGCGTTAGCCCAGATCTGATTCAAGTGTTGAATGTTAGCAAAGATAGCTAATCTTGAGCAAACAATATTAAGATTGCAAAGGACCCTTTATCATTAGCTATGGGCATTATGGGAAGTTGGCAAGCGATTGGGGCATTGGTCGTGTTTATTAGTGTCATCGGCATCATCATTATGGAGTGGATGCCAATAGCAATCGCAGCGATGCTGGGTGCTCTACTATTGGTAGCTTCCAATATTTTGACACTCGATCGAGCGATCGGCTATATTGCTAGCAGTCACCCTACACTGGCGCTATTTTTTGGGGTGATGGTGATGATTAGAGCGTTGGAACCCACTCGAATCTTTGAGTATCTAGCTACTCAAATGGTGATCCTAGCCAAAGGTAAAGGCAATCGGCTATTACTGGGGATTGTAGCCATTACCACACCGATTTGTGCTGTCTTGCCAAATGCCACCACCGTGATGCTCCTCGCCCCCTTGATTCCGCCATTAGCCCAAGAAATCGGCGTAGATTTTGTGCCTCTGTTGATTTTGATGGTATTTGTTGCCAATAGTTCGGGATTATTAACTCTGGTAGGAGATCCAGCGACTTTTATCGTCGGTAGTTCGATTAACATGACATTTGTTGAATACCTCCAAACCCTGAGTTTTGGTGGTTTTCTGGCAGTACTAGTCGTCGTCGTAACTTTACCATTTTTATTTAAGAAGATCTGGAATACTAAACTTGCCAACCCTGAGACATTGCCCCTCCCCAAGATCGAGCATCGCCGTGCGCTCGGAGTTGGATTGGTAATTGTCCTACTGGTACTAGTTTTCTTCGTTGTGGGTGAAAATTTGCCCATCCCAATTTCCCCAGCCACTGTAGCCCTGTTAGGTGCCGCACTGTGCCTATTACTTGCCCATCACAGCAAAATTGATTCCGTCAACAATATTCTGCGGGATGTAGACTGGAGTACGCTGCTATTCTTTATGAGTATTTTCGTGCTGATTGGGGGATTGCAGTATACGGGGGTAGTTAGCAGTGCTTCTAGTGTGTTGGCATTGCTGCTGGGTAAAAACATCGCCTTGGGGTCGATTTTACTACTATTCTTTGTCGGATTGCTTTCTAGCGTAGTGCCAAATATTCCGCTGGTGGTGGCAATGGTGCCCTTGTTAAAGGAATATTTAGTCAATGCTGGATTTGTCGGGGCAGAAATCCTTAATCCTGGCTCGACTACGCCACTACCACCGGAGGTGCTGCCGCTGTTCTACGCAATGATGTACGGGGCAACTCTTGGCGGTAATGGCACTTTAGTTGGTGCATCGGCAAATATTGTTGCAGCAGGTATCTCCGAGCAGCATGGCAAACCGATTTCGTTTCAACGGTTTCTCTACTATGGGTTGCCAACAATGGGGTTGCAACTAGTCGTACTGGCTGCTTATGTCAGCGTTGCTTTCTTGCGGAAATAACTGCCACAACTTTAGATCTGCCACTCGATATCTTCAACGAATTTCGGAACGGCGGCGGTGAGGACTTCATTCCCCGTGGCGGTGACGAGCACGTCATCTTCGATCCGCACACCGATCCCTTTCCAACAATTATCGATCGTCGGTTGCCCTTCGGCGGCTTCAATATCTGGAGAAATATAGATGCCTGGTTCGACGGTAATGATATTCCCTGGCTGGAATTGGTACCAGCTTTCGGCACCGTGCATATAGATCCCTGCATCGTGAACATCCAGCCCCAACCAGTGTCCGGTACCGTGCATGTAGAAGTTTTTGTACTTACCTTCTTCGATTAGGGTATTGACATCGCCAGTGAGTAGTTCGAGGTTGACTAAACCTTCGGTGATAATTTGCACCGAGGTATGATGAAAGTCTTTCCAGGTAGTGCCAGGTTTGACTTGCTCGATACTTGCCATTTGAGCATCTAGTACCAGCTCATAAATAATCTTCTGTTCGCTAGTAAACTTACCGTTGACGGGGAAGGTACGGGTAACATCAGAGTTGTAATAGCCGACGGAGCAGCCTGCATCAATCAGCAGTAAATCACCATCTTTGAGTTCACTATTGTTTTCGATATAGTGCAATACACACGCATTCGATCCAGTAGCGACGATCGAAGGGTATGCTACTCCCATTGCCCCATGCTTGCGGAAGATATACTCGATTTCGGCTTCGATTTCGTACTCATTGATGCCGGGTTTGGCAAATTTGCGGGCGTGATTGTGGGCGATGGCGGCGATTCTGGCAGCTTCTCGCATTAAGTCCAATTCAGCTGGACTTTTAATCATCCGCAGCGGGTGCAGGGTGAGGAAGGGATCTTCGATCGCGATCGGTCCCGTCCCGCGTTTACCATAGGATCGGAGCAGTCTTTGCCAATGGGTGATGACTTTGCTATTGAGCTGTTCATCTCGCCCCATGTGATAGTAAATCTTGTCCCCTTTTTCTAAATATTGGGGGAGCTTTTCATCAAGTTCGCTAATTAGATAGGCTTCATCTGCGCCATACTCAGCTTTGGCAGCCTCAACACCGACACGATATCCCGTCCAGATTTCCTTCTCGCGCTCTTTTGGTTGGACAAAGATCACAAACTTGTGTTCGGGGTGGTGAGGCGCAATCACTGCCACAGCATTGGGTTCATTGAAGCCAGTCAGGTAATAGAAGTCGCTCTCTTGACGGTAGGTATACTCGACATCATTGTGCATCACAGCCATCGGGGCACTCCCAAAAATCGCC
>JANNDQ010000478.1:0-3477 GCA_031387965.1 Chamaesiphon sp. OTE_75_metabat_567 | reverse complement strand
TCGAGTTCTTCAGCCTGACGATTTGCCAGTCGTCCGACTTCTCCCACGATTAGTTCGAGTTGCTGTGTAGTTAGGCGTTGTTCCATAATCGATCGCGTTAAAGCTACTATCTAATTATACAACGAGGATCGATTCTATAATGAAGTTCGACCGTCTAGCCTATCACCATAATTTTAATACTATCGATGCTGACTAAAAACTTATTTTAAATTCTGATTTCTTGCCTAATCTGCTGGCAAATTGCCGCACCAACCAGCACTGCGCTGATTCAATCTAAATATTACAGCTATCGACAGCCCAGCTTCGATGGTACGTGCAAATACTATATGGGCAGGGAAATCGCCCAAGTGATGGGACACCAAGGTTCCAGCTGGCTAGAGCGTCCAGATCGAGCCACAGAGGAACAACCCCAGAAAATGATCGCTGCATTAGAATTAAAATCCACGGACGTTGTAGCGGATATTGGCGCAGGCACAGGCTATATTTCTCAGCTCCTGGCTCAACAGGTACCAGAAGGAAAAGTCCTCGCCGTTGATGTCCAGCCAGAAATGATCGCACTATTGAAACAGCGGATTGCCAAAAGCAAGATTACAAATATTCAACCTCAATTAGGCACAGAACAAAGTCCAGAACTACCCGCCGAAAGTATCGATCTCGCCATCATGGTAGATGCCTATCATGAATTCAGCTATCCCCATGAAATGATGGCAGGGATTGTCTCAGCACTCAAACCAGGTGGACGTGTAGTATTAACAGAATATCGCGGTGAAGATCCCAAGGTTTTCATCAAGCCTCACCATAAAACCACTCAGAAACAGATCCAATATGAAATGAAGAATGTGGGATTAAAGATGATTAAAAATGAGAATGTTCTACCTCAGCAGCATTTATTATTTTTTGGAAGGTCGTAGTTTGACATCATAACTATAATTTTCAATATGAACAAGCAACTTCCTTTGCCGACTGACATTCAGTATGATAACTTTGCTGAATATATTTGTGAAGCACACAGTTGGTATAAACACATCCCACTTTTTGGAGGAGCTGAGTTTATTTTCTTCTTGTCTGAAAATGCTGGAGGTAATTATTCAGAAGATAGCCCAAGATTACACTATGCTTGGAAAACAACGAAAGAATATCGTCAACGATTTGGGTATCTTGATTATGTGTATCGCATGTGTGACGAAGAGTATTTTAACCGAGATTCTATCCACATGTTTACAGATCCATTGACTATTCAGCCAGGAACACTTGGGTCATCATTTACCATAAGACCAAAAAATCTTGATTCTTGTTCTGTTGTTCTCTATCCATTTGTCTCGTATGACTCCGACACTCTGCGCTGCGTCATTCTGAATAATGATTATGGTGAAAATCTAAGTGCTGATGACTCTCATCCCAATCGAAATCAGCTAATTACATGGCTGGATGAATGCCAAAAATCAGTCGATATATGGAATGCAATGTCAAGTGATGAGATCGAAATTGCTATACAAATGAATGATATCAATTTGCTAGAAATAGATAAATACAACTTACCAGCAAATGTTATAGAATATTTCAAACAAGAAGAATTAGCTTATGAACCTTATCTTCATTTACAAGCTGGCGAACTGTCTAAAATTCATAAAGGGTTAATGAATTTACAGAAATTAGTATTGCAAGGCTCGCCTATTTGGTACTAAATTTGAGATCTACAGATCGATTATGACACAATTCCCCCACGACCAATTTGCAAAAGATTTACTCGAAACTCTTTTGAGTCCCTTTGGCGAAGTTCAAACAGCCAAAACTATCGATGCTCAGGTGCGGGAAATAGATGTCTATTTCACCCCCACCGCAAACACACCAACAGATTCTCGCCTGGGATTGCTGCATAAATTAGCGTCAACCCCAGCGACCTTTGAACCCTTCCGCAAAGCTGTTACCGTCGGTGAAGTTCGGAGCTGTATCGCCAAATTAATCGATCTGCAAAACGAATTAACTCGTCAAGCCAAACGCGACGGGAAGCCTAAATTAACTGAAGTAGATTTACCTCAACTTTGGATTCTTACCCCTACCCTCAGTACTGATAAATTAATTGATTTCGGTGCTATAAAGGAGGTAGAGAGCTGGGGCGAAGGAGTTTATCTTTTGCCCAAATCCTTCAAAACAGGGATTGTGGTAATCCATCAGCTACCAGAAACACCTGATACGCTGTGGCTGAGGATTTTAGGGCGAGATAGTGTCCAAATTCGAGCCATTGCTGAGATCGTTCGATTACCCGCAGATAGCCCTTATCGTCAAAATGCCCTAGAACTATTTTCTAATTTAAAGATCGTTCTGGAAAACAAACAAAATAAAGCAATAGAAGAAACGGAGTTAATGATGAATTTATCACCCTTATACCTAGAACAAATCGATATTGCTACTCAAAAAGGTCGTAATGAAGGAGAAAAATCCTTGATGATTAGAATGTTAACTCGTAAGTTAGGAGAACTGGATGCTAACTCGATCGATCTAATCAACAATTTGCCTCTAGAATCGATCGAATCTCTGGGTGATGCATTATTAGACTTTAATACAGCCGATGACTTGACCGCTTGGTTGGCTAAATCGCTGTGAGATACAATAAGTGAGTAGTTGGGATCGATCGAGTCCCTCGCCCCACAATCCCACACCTTGCATCATCATGTCCACTAACACCGTCGAAGTTTCACTCGAACACTATTGTGAAATGACAGTTAGTGGCATTATCGCACCTGATGATCGAGAACCGACTAAACTATTATTAACTACCCCCGATGGACTTCAGTTTCGCGCTGCACCGTTGGGAGATATCACTCTGATTGAGGGTGATAAGCAATGGCTGGTGATTCCGATTATGCAAACCGATGGGAATATTACCCGTTTGCAAATTGTTGGAGCTTATACTGAAACTGCGCTTGAACCCGATCGATTTGTTTGTGTCGCGAGAATTTGCCAAGTCAGTCGCAAGCACAATATCATCACTACGAAGATCGATAAACATGGCGAACAAACTATTCGTCCCACCTTTCTCAATCCGCCAGAAGCGATGCAGACAGGGCAATTGTGGCAAATTATTGCCCAACGGGTGGGGAAGACATTAGAGATTCTCAAAGCCACCCATCTCGACTCAACTGAAGGTGAATCATCGACTGTTAAATCTCTCCCCAGCGTTGCCCCGAAGACCGTTTATAACCCTCGAAACCTGGACGGTGACAGAAAGGCTGAAATGACTCCTCTCGCACTTGCAGCCCTAAATTTGGAACTAACAGAGCGAGATTGGGAATTATCCCTAACCAGAGTCAAGGAGCCAATCTGGGAATGGGAAGCTCAAAGTTTAGTCCCGACAGAATTACGCGCCAGAGTACAGGTACATGCGCGTACCAAAGTAGCGCGAGTTTATGCGTATCCGTCTAATCGTAGGGGCGGGTTCATACCTAACGCTACAACGGAGCTAGAAAATGAATTTAA
>JANNDQ010000450.1:0-4353 GCA_031387965.1 Chamaesiphon sp. OTE_75_metabat_567 | reverse complement strand
CAGATATTTCGCCGCCTCTTTGCGGGCGAAGGTTTTCATCAGGTGGCCATGTTCCGCCAGAAACTGCGCTGCACGCGGCGCGTGAGGATTTTGCCAACTATCGGCGGATAGTCCTCGCCGATGCGATAGGATCGATATTAGAAATTGGTTTTGGTACTGGTTTAAATTTGGCTTATTACCCGCAAGGTCGAGTAGAGAAAATTACGACTGTTGATGTCAATCCAGGGATGAATAAACTCGCACAAAAGCGAATAGCTGCTAGTTCTGTCGAGGTAGATTATCGAGTGTTAAATGGCGAAAAATTACCGATGGCAGATGATACATTCGATACGGTAGTTAGTACTTGGACACTGTGCAGTATCAAACAGGTAGAAATAGCGATCGCTGAAATTCACCGCGTACTGAAACCAGGTGGTAAATTCCTATTTATCGAACACGGATTGAGCAATGAGCCAAATATCCAAACTTGGCAACATCGAATTACTCCCATTCAGAAAGTAATCGGTGATGGCTGTCATCTCGATCGCCCGATCCGCCTACTAATTACTAAACAGTTTAATAATTTAGATGTTCGGGAATTTTATAGCCCCAACACACCTAAAATTGGCGGGTATTTTTATCAAGGAATTGCAATTAAATAATGGTAACAAAGAAGTGACAATATAGAAATTGTTGAGTCGTATCAAATGGCGTTTTATGTAATTCCATACTAGTTTCTAATAACTGGAATCGATCGCCAAATTCTGCTTGTAGCAATCCGGCATCATAACGTACAATTTCCAATCCACTGCACTTTTCTGGCCCATCTAAACCAAAAGTCGCAATAATTACATGACCACCAGGTTTAACTGCGTCCAAAACTTGCCGAACATAGGCTACTCGTTGTGCTGGCAGGGTGAGAAAATGAAACACCGCTCGATCGTGCCAAACATCATACTGTTGCGATGGGAGGTCTGCTGTTACAATGTCGGCGACTAGCCAGTTGACTCGATCTGCTACTGTGCCCAATCGTTGTCTAGTAGTATCTATCGCTGCTTGCGAAATATCCAAAATATTCAGGTGCTGGTATCCTCTCTCGATTAAGTCATCAACTAATGTTGCTTCACCACCACCAATATCAATTATCGTAGCATTGAGATCTGGGGCAGCGCATTCGATTAGTGCTAGCGACTTGTCGAGGTGTGCTCGATACCAACTTACCTGATTTGAATTTTTTGTTTGGTAAACTGTCTCCCAATGCGTTTTTGAATCCATGATAATTTAGACCGATAAAAGTTAGTTGAGATTTTAAAGTAGGGGTGAAGAAAACAACTGTGCAGAGATCGATAGATATAATTCGATCGCCTGACTATCTGCCAAACTATAGTAGACATTTCGCCCTTCCTTGCGGTAATTGACCATTCGCATCGATTTTAATACTCGCAACTGGTGAGATACCGCCGATTCTCCCATTTTTAAACCCGCTGCCAGATCGCAGACACACAATTCTTGGTTGGCTAGTGCTGAGAGCAACCGCAACCGATTGGGATCTGCCAAGACATTAAATAGTTCTGCCCTGCGTTGAGCTTGATCCATTGGCAGAATGTCTAGTTGCAGTTGACGGACATTATCTAAATGCACCAATCGATCGTCACAACTGGGTACCTGAGTATCTTCGATCGATTTACTTGAATATTCCTGTTCGGTCATGAAAGGTTTAGTTGAAGATGATTGACTCTCCCTAGATTATAGCGGCAATAATGAGAATCATTACACATCTGAATATACTTTCAGATATTGTGATTTCGATCCATAATTAAATATATTAGTTCGACATTCGCCACAACAGATATGACTCAAGTACCCGCGCTCAGAACCCAACGGCTGCAAGTTGGGGGGATGGACTGCACGAGCTGTGCGATGAAAATTGAAGGCAGTCTAGAGAAGCTAGCAGGGGTAGCTGAGATATCTGTGGTGGTAGCAACTGGGCGGTTAATTGTTACTTACGATCTAGCACGGGTAAGTGAAGCAGATATTCAGCAACGAGTGACAGCATTAGGATATACGATCGAAGCAGAAAAGTCTAAGTCTCCAGCTCAACAGAGCAGTGACAACCATAGTAGCCACGATGATGGCGACGAAGACGACGGGCATAATCATAATCATGGTGGGGGAGAGGTTAACTTAAAGCGTGAAGGTACATTAGTTGGGGTCGTAATTACGCTGTTTCTAGAGGTTCTGTCTTTGAGAAACAATTAAACGCAACACCTTTTGCGATTGGGGCATATTTAGTATTTATTCCGGCTTATTTATTGAGTGGTTGGACGGTATTAACTACAGCAGGACGAAATATTTTACGCGGACAGGTATTTGATGAAAACTTTCTGATGACGATCGCAACTGTCGGCGCGATCGCGATTAAACAGCTACCTGAAGCTGTGGGCGTGATGTTATTTTTCAAAATCGGCGAATTATTTCAGGAGTTAGCCGTCAGTAAATCTCGCCGTTCGATTTCGTCACTACTCGAAATTTGTCCCGATGCTGCCAATCTCAAAACTGCTAATGGGATTGAAGTTGTGTCGCCGGAACGGATCGAAGTAGGCGATACAATTATTATCAAGCCAGGGGAAAAGGTGCCCTTGGACGGTCAAATTATCGAAGGTAACTCTCAAGTCGATACATCGGCATTAACGGGCGAATCAGTGCCCCGCACTGTGAATGTGGGCGAGACTGTATTAGCTGGAACAATTAATCAAACTGGGTTATTAACTGTCACCGTTACTAAATTATTTGGAGAATCATCGATCTCGCGAATTCTCGATCTGGTCGAAAATGCCAGTGCTAAGAAAGCCGAAACTGAGAAGTTTATTACTAAATTCGCCCGTCGTTATACGCCGATTGTGGTGATTTCATCGCTATTAGTGGCATTGATTCCACCGCTGGTAATTCCAGGTGCAACCCACGCTGAATGGGTTTATCGCGCTCTGGTGCTATTAGTAATATCCTGTCCTTGTGGATTGGTAATTAGTATTCCCCTCGGCTATTTTGGGGGTATTGGTGGAGCGGCTAAACGGGGAATCTTGGTCAAAGGATCGACTTTCTTAGATACTTTGTCAGGAGTTAAAGCGATCGCATTTGATAAGACGGGGACGCTGACTAAGGGCGTATTTAAAGTTACTGAAATTGTCCCTTACAATGGCTTTAAGCAAGATGATTTGTTACGGATCGCCGCCGAAGCGGAAGCAAATTCTAACCATCCGATCGCTAAATCAATTCGCACAGCTTACAATCGACCAATTGATGAATCGAATATCTCAAATTATACCGAAATTGCCGCGCACGGGATTCAGGCGACGATTGAAGGAAAGCTAGTTCTAGCGGGTAACGATCGATTGATGCACCGTGAGAGCATCAAGCATGACACCTGTAATGTCGAGGGAACGGTCGTGCATTTGGCAGTCGATAGAATTTATGCTGGTTACATTATTATTGCTGATAAAATTAAGGAAGATGCAGTTCAGGCAATTCGCGATCTCAAAGCCGCAGGTGTCGAGCGGATTATGATGCTGACTGGGGATTCGCAAGCGGTGGCACAACGAATCGCGAAAACTTTGGGGGTAGATACTTTTGCTGCGGAGCTATTACCTGAGGATAAAGTAGCGGCGATTGAGAAATTGCTGGGAGAGTTTTCTAAAAAAGGAAAGGTGGCATTTGTGGGGGATGGCATCAACGATGCCCCTGTAATTGCCAGAGCCGATGTCGGGATTGCAATGGGCGGATTAGGTTCGGATGCGGCAATCGAAACAGCGGATGTCGTACTAATGACAGATGCACCTGCAAAAGTTGCAGAGGCGATTCAGATAGGTAAGAAAACTCATTCGATTGTCTGGCAAAATATTATCTTTGCGCTGACGGTTAAAGCGATTTTTATCGGCTTAGGTGTGATGGGATTAGCCACGATGTGGGAAGCGGTATTTGCTGATGTCGGTGTGGCATTAGTGGCTATTTTTAATGCTACCAGAGTCTTAAAATAATTTTTATGTAAATATTCTTCGATCGAGGAGACGATCGATTCAAATAGCCAACCTTTGGTAAAAATCAAGTGTGCCATCACGCATAACTCAGATGTAGAGTCAAAGCAGCAACTGCATTTTGATGAAACTAGTCAAAAATTCACTAAAATTTCACATATGTTTGCAAAAATGGGAAAGTATGTCTATCATACCCGATTCGTTCGATCGACTGTGATGACATGATAGCGATCGTGTGAAATTATCATTTACTAAATATTAAAGATTATCGATCGATGAAATTTATCAAAACTAGTTTAATTATTGTAAGTTGTGTCAGCGCAATATCGTTAGGTGCTTGTAG
>JANNDQ010000443.1:0-2668 GCA_031387965.1 Chamaesiphon sp. OTE_75_metabat_567 | reverse complement strand
TTCAGCTCCGATCTGTCCGCACTGCGTCATAACTATGCCAAAAATCAGCCCTGGAATGCTGATGAATCCTACCTCCTGCTGAACTTCAAATATCCAGCTGCTTTGCTCGACGGGCGCACCTACAAATTCTTGCGGTGGGTGCGTCAGCCATCTCAGAGTGTCTGGTCAAATCTCAATCCAGCACTGATGTATGGCATGGTTGCGGATACTAATCAGTTTGTCAAACTAAATGTTGCTAAGGGTGATGCTTATACGGTAATGCGGACATTCCGCGAGTACGATCGCATTGATTTCGGCTCGTGGGAAGGTAATCTCAGTAATAACGATCGCTATGCGGCGTTAATTGGTGTCAAAGCTGGGAAGCTGGATTTTCTGGTCTATGATTTGGTTAGCGATCGCGTCGTATCCCGCGTCACTCAACCACAGGGAACTACTTTTGGCAATAGTGGCACTACGACAATTGATAATATCAGTATGTCTCAGTCTGGTAAATACGTGATCGTTCAATACAACAAACGAGGTAAAGGAGTCCAATCTGGCATCCAGTTACTAAATCGCTCCCTCAAGTTTGTGCGCCAGCTTACCCCAGGCAGCGGTCACTACGACTCGTGTGTTGATGCCAAAGGATCGGAATCAATCGTCATCATCAATGATACTGATAGATCGATCATCTCAGTCGGTTATGCCACTGGTAAAAAAACAACCCTGTTATCAGCAGCTAAATCCAGCTATAGCATTCATATATCTTGTCGCAACTTAAAACGTCCAGGGTGGGCATACATCAGCGAGTTTGCGGGCGAACTCGAAGGCACTGTCAAACCCACTCCCGATCAAACATTTGCTTTGAGTCTGAATGGTAGTGGAACTACTGAGCAGTTTACCCGCCCAAATAACTCACTCAACAAAACCTACGGCCGCCAAGCCCAGAGCGTCCCAAATCGCGACGGCAGTAAGGTCATCTTCGCCAGTGACTGGGGCAATCCGACTGATCCGGTGTATAGCTATATTAGTCAGCGGCAACCTCGACGACGACGGTAAAACAACCAGATCCAAAATTACCTGAACCGGTACGGGTACCCCTAAGACCTCAAATCACGAGATTAGGTGATAATGAAAAGAATCGATATATATTGGCATAGCTATGATACCTACCGTAATTGAACAGTCTGGGAGAGGCGAACGTGCCTTTGACATTTATTCTCGGCTATTGCGCGATCGCATTATCTTCTTGGGCAGCCAAGTAGACTCAGATTTAGCCAACTTGATTGTGGCACAACTGCTGTTTTTAGAAGCAGAAGATCCAGAGAAGGATATCTATGTCTACATCAATTCCCCTGGTGGTTCGGTATCAGCGGGAATGGGCATTTTTGATACCATGAACCAGATCCGTCCTGATGTTTGTACTGTCTGCATGGGATTTGCGGCGAGCATGGGTGCCTTCTTATTGAGCGCTGGAGCAAAAGGAAAGCGGATGAGTCTACCTAGTTCCAGAATTATGATTCACCAGCCGCTAGGTGGCGCACAGGGGCAAGCTACGGACATCGCGATCCAAGCTAAGGAAATCCTCTATATCAAGGGGACACTAAACGATCTGCTGGCAAAACATACCGGACAACCATTGGAGAAAATCCAAGAAGATACCGACAGAGATTTTTACATGTCCGCAGTCGAAGCGAAGGAATATGGCTTAATCGATACCGTAATCGACAAGCGCGTTAGTGCTTCCAATCCCCCACTAGCGCTAGTTCAGTAACGCTTCGCTCTGCCTGAAGAACTTATCATCTACCAAAACAGGAAAAGTATTCATGAGAATATTGGTTCCTGTTTTTTCTGTATTTAGAAGCTCGATCGTACTAAAATATCGAAGTCATAAAGATAACTTTAAGCAGGTAGCAGTATGAATATCAAGGCAATTATTCATCCAGCAGCAGAAGGGGGATATTGGGCAGAAGTTCCGGCACTTCCTGGCTGCATTACTGAGGGAGATTCAATGGAAGAAGTGATGACTAATCTAAAAGATGCGATCGAAGGTTGGCTCGAAGTTGCCAATAGTCGCAATGTAATCGATCCAACAGATCGAGTTGTGGAAATTGCCGTATGAAGTCTATCTCTGGTAAACAATTATGCAAGATTATCGAGCAGAGAGGCTGGTATTTGCGAAGAGTTACTGGTAGCCATCATATCTACGATAACCCTGACATAGAAGAAATTCTATCAATCCCCGTTCACCGTAATCAGGATCTTAAAATTGGCACCTTGAAATCCTTGATGAAAATCGCCCAACTATCTGAAGAAGATATCATTTAAGCTAATTGTCAATTAATAATTTAGGTAGGCTATACCCAATCAGTGTAATTATTAGTATTGCGACAGTGTTTTTGTTTAGTGTCAGCAGTCTTCGTCATTGGCTTTATCGATCGAATGCTTGGGATTTAGGAATTTTCGATCAGGCAATTTATTTGATTAGCACTGATAAACTACCAATTGTATCTCTACTAGGATTTCATATATTAGGTGACCATGCATCGATAATTTTTTACCCATTGGCATTATTATATCGAATCTATCCTGATGTTCATTGGCTATTTCTAGTTCAAGCAGTCGCTTTGACTAGCGGTGGGTTTATCCTTTACCATCTCTCATTACAATCCAAGCTCAGTTACTATCA